>NZ_VDAG01000055.1:0-461 GCF_019584505.1 Kluyvera sp. EC_51
TCCTGATATTTGCTCTGGAGACCATTTCATCTCCAGCTTTTCCAGAACAAGCTTTCGCAATGGTAAATTTTGATCCAGTAAGCACGGTTTTGGCCTTTTCGCCATTCTGTTGGCTCGGTTATTAGCATCAACAGCTTTGTAATAGCGTCTGCCCCGATTACGCTGAACTTCACGTGAGATCGTCGAAGGACTGCGATTCAGCGCAGTAGCTATCGCACGAATGCTCATTTTGGCTGACAAACCAGCTCGTATCTCCTCGCGCTCAGACAGTGTCAGGTGAGCTACAGCCCGCTTACGCTCATGGGGTTTTATGCCGCCAGTATCCCTTAACATAGTGAAGATCGTTCCGGGTTTTGAACCCAGGATATTCGCTATTTCACTGAAGCCTGTTCCGTTCTTCCATAGTTCAAAAACAGAGGCTTTTTCCTCTGCTGTAAATGTTCGTCTCATTCAAAAAACCT
>NZ_VDAG01000056.1:0-37893 GCF_019584505.1 Kluyvera sp. EC_51
TTTATCGTCTTGCGACGTTAAGAATCCGTATCTTCGAGTGCCCACACAGATTGTCTGATAAATTGTTAAAGAGCAGTGCAACACGGCTTTCGCTCACTGTTGCGAGGTGGCGTATGTTACGCTTTCCTCTTTCAGAGTCAACCCTCATTTTCAGGTTTTTCTCTTCAATCGAACCAGCTAGTTAGTGTGAAGTGATTCACATCCGCCGTGTCGATGGAGGCGCATTATAGGGAGTTTCCTCAGGCCCGCAACCCTTAAATTGCAGAAAAATGACTGACTGCTGAAATCCCCAGCAGAACCCCGCCTTATACCCATTTACACACAGAGTTATCCACAGAAATAAGGATCGCTTTCGCGAGTCTTCTGGTTTTATCCCTCATCTATAGAGATGAAATAATGGAATTGAGGGAAAGAGAAAAATTCGCGAGCGTTGCGCAAACGTTTTCGTTACAATGCACCCGCAAAACAAGGATGCCCCGTAAGGGGCGTTAGCTGAGTTTTTACGCAAGAATTCACCTAACGCTCTCTGTAATAGTCAAATCCAGGGGATTTACCATGCAACAACGTCGTCCAGTCCGCCGCGCTCTGCTCAGTGTTTCTGACAAGGCCGGTATCATCGAGTTCGCCCAGGCACTTTCCGCACGCGGTGTGGAGCTGCTGTCTACAGGAGGCACCGCCCGCCTGTTAGCAGAAAAAGGTCTGCCGGTGACCGAAGTTTCCGATTACACCGGTTTCCCGGAAATGATGGATGGACGCGTAAAGACCCTGCATCCAAAAGTACACGGTGGCATCCTCGGTCGTCGCGGCCAGGACGATGCCATTATGGAACAGCATCACATTGCGCCTATCGATATGGTTGTCGTTAACCTTTATCCGTTCGCCGAGACCGTCGCCCGTGAAGGCTGCTCGCTGGAAGATGCGGTAGAGAACATTGATATCGGCGGCCCAACGATGGTTCGCTCCGCCGCCAAGAACCATAAAGACGTTGCGATCGTCGTCAAGAGCAGCGACTACGACGCCATTATTAAAGAGATGGATGCGAACGAAGGTTCTCTGACCCTCGACACCCGTTTCGATCTCGCGATTAAAGCCTTCGAACACACCGCCGCTTATGACAGCATGATTGCCAACTACTTCGGCAGCATGGTTCCGGCGTACCACGGTGAGAGCAAAGAAGCCGCGGGTCGTTTCCCGCGTACGCTGAACCTGAACTTCATTAAGAAGCAGGATATGCGCTACGGCGAGAACAGCCACCAGCAGGCTGCCTTCTATATAGAAGAAAACGTCAAAGAGGCATCCGTTGCCACCGCGCAGCAGGTTCAGGGCAAAGCGCTCTCTTATAACAACATCGCTGATACCGATGCCGCGCTGGAGTGCGTGAAAGAGTTCAACGAACCAGCCTGCGTTATCGTTAAGCACGCGAACCCATGCGGCGTTGCGGTAAGCACTTCTATTCTCGACGCTTACGATCGCGCTTATAAAACGGACCCAACCTCCGCGTTCGGCGGCATCATCGCTTTCAACCGCGAGCTGGATGCTGAAACCGCGCAGGCGATTATTTCCCGCCAGTTCGTGGAAGTGATCATCGCCCCATCCGCGACCGAAGAAGCGCTGAAGATCACCGCCGCTAAACAGAACGTTCGCGTCCTGACCTGCGGTCAGTGGGCACAGCGCGTGCCGGGTCTCGACTTTAAACGCGTTAACGGCGGCCTGCTGGTTCAGGATCGTGACCTGGGTATGGTCACCGAAGGTGAACTGCGCGTCGTTTCCAAACGTCAGCCTACCGAGCAGGAGCTGCGCGATGCGCTGTTCTGCTGGAAGGTGGCGAAGTTCGTGAAGTCCAACGCCATTGTGTATGCCAAAGAGAACATGACTATCGGTATAGGCGCAGGCCAGATGAGCCGCGTTTACTCCGCCAAAATCGCGGGCATTAAAGCTTCTGATGAAGGTCTGGAAGTGAAAGGCTCCGCCATGGCTTCCGACGCATTCTTCCCGTTCCGCGATGGCATTGATGCCGCTGCCGCCGTTGGCGTGAGCTGCGTTATCCAGCCTGGCGGTTCTATCCGCGACGAAGAGGTGATTGCCGCTGCCGATGAACACGGTATCGCGATGATCTTCACCGACATGCGCCACTTCCGCCATTAATTCAGGGAGCAGACGATGAAAGTTTTAGTCATTGGTAACGGCGGTCGCGAACACGCACTGGGCTGGAAAGCGGCACAGTCTCCGCTGGTTGATACCGTTTTTGTCGCACCAGGTAACGCCGGTACCGCACTGGAGCCCGCGTTGCAGAACGTGGCTATCGGCGTCACCGATATTCCGGCACTGCTGAGCTTTGCCCAGAACGAGAAGATTGACCTGACCATCGTCGGCCCGGAAGCGCCGCTGGTGATTGGCGTAGTCGATGCGTTCCGCGCTGCTGGCCTGAAGATCTTCGGGCCAACCGAAGGCGCGGCGCAGCTGGAAGGCTCCAAAGCCTTCACCAAAGATTTCCTCGCTCGTCACCAGATCCCGACGGCGGAATATCAGAACTTCACGGAGATTGAGCCAGCATTGGCCTATCTACGTGAGAAAGGCGCGCCGATTGTTATCAAAGCCGACGGCCTGGCCGCCGGTAAAGGCGTTATCGTGGCGATGACGCTCGAAGAAGCGGAAGCCGCCGTACACGATATGCTGGCGGGTAACGCCTTTGGCGACGCGGGTCACCGCATCGTTATCGAAGAGTTCCTCGACGGCGAGGAAGCGAGCTTTATCGTGATGGTCGACGGTGAGCACGTGCTGCCGATGGCCACCAGCCAGGATCATAAACGTGTAGGCAACGGTGACACCGGCCCGAACACCGGCGGCATGGGGGCTTACTCCCCGGCACCGGTAGTGACTGATGAAGTCCACCAGCGCACCATGGAACGCATCATCTGGCCAACCGTGAAAGGCATGGCGGCAGAAGGTAATACCTACACCGGCTTCCTGTACGCGGGCCTGATGATCGACAAACAGGGCAACCCGAAGGTTATCGAGTTCAACTGCCGCTTTGGCGATCCGGAAACGCAGCCGATCATGCTGCGCATGAAGTCGGATCTGGTGGATCTTTGCCTGGCCGCCTGCGACGGCAAGCTGGATGAAAAAACCTCCGAGTGGGACGATCGCGCCTCGCTGGGCGTAGTGATTGCCGCGGGCGGTTACCCTGGCAACTACAACACCGGTGATGAGATCCACGGCCTGCCGCTGGAATCCTCAACTGACGGTAAAGTCTTCCACGCGGGCACCAAGCTCGCTGACGATGACCGCGTTTTGACCAGCGGCGGCCGCGTGCTGTGCGCCACCGCGCTGGGCCACACCGTGGCAGAAGCGCAGCAACGCGCTTACGCCTTAATGACCGATATTCACTGGGACGGCAGCTTCAGCCGTCGCGATATCGGCTGGCGCGCCATCGAGCGTGAGCAAAACTAACGGCTGAGCTTGGCCAGCAGCGTTTTGCGCGTAATGCCCAACTGACGGGCGGCTTCAGTTTTGTTGCCGCCCGTTTTTTCGAGCGCCGCCAGGATGACCTCTTTTTCCACCTCCACCAGCGGCAGAATCTCATCATCGGCCGACGACAACATCGGTATCGGCGTACCCGCGATCGCCAGCGGCAGCTCGCGCTCAGAGATATAATCCCCCGTCAGCAGCACCACCGCCCGCTCCACCGCGTTTTCCAGTTCACGAATATTGCCCGGCCAGTCGTAGTGAATCAGCAGATCCATCGCCTGCGGGGTAAATCCCTGCACCGCTTTACGGTTGCGCTCGGCGTAGCGTTTCAGGAAGTAGTGCGCAAGAGCGGGAATATCTTCGCGCCGCTGACGCAGCGGCGGCATGTCAATGGTCACCACGTTCAGTCGGTAATAGAGATCCTGACGAAAGCGCCCGGCGCTAACCTCTTCCGCCAGATTGCGATGGGTGGCGGCTATGAGGCGGACATCCACCGAAATGGTCTGGTTGCTGCCTACGCGCTGCACCTCGCGTTCCTGAATCGCGCGCAGCAGGCGCACCTGCATCAGCGGCGAGATATCGCCAATTTCGTCGAGGAATAAGGTCCCGCCACTCGCTTCGACAAAACGCCCTTCCCGCCGCCTATCCGCACCGGTAAACGCCCCTTTCTCGTGGCCGAACAGTTCGGACTCCAGCAAAGACTCATTGAGCGCCGCGCAGTTCAGCGTCACCAGCGGATTATCGCAGCGCGCGCTGCTGGCGTGTAGGGCTCGCGCCACCAACTCTTTACCGGTGCCCGACTCGCCGTGAATCAGCACCGTGGCATCAGAAGGGGCAACCAGCGCGATATTGTGCAGCAGCGCCTGCATGGCTGGGCTATCGCCGACCATCCCGAACTGAGCCGCGGGAGAAGCTTCAACTGCGCCGTCAGGCTGCCGGGTATGCACCAGCGCCTGTGACAGCGTCTGCTGTAGGTTATCGAAGTCTAACGGCTTGATGAGGTAATCCAGCGCGCCGGATTTTAGCGCCTCAACCGCCGTCCCCACGCTGGAGTAGGCGGTCATGATCAGCACCGGGATCGACGGGTTCCAGGCCTTTATCTCTTTGAGCGTCGCAATGCCGTCCATCTCCGCCATGCGGATATCGCAAAGCACTAAATCAAATACCCGTTGGCGCACCTGTTCCAGCGCCTCCCGGCCGTTATGCGCCAGCGAGACCTGATATCCCCACCCGCGCAGCAGCGCCTCGAGAATAGTGCAGTGGCTGATATCATCGTCCACCACCAGAATATCGCCCTTCTCTACGCTCATCCTTGCTGTTCCTTTTGTTGCTCATTAACCGGCAGATAGAGGGTAAATGTGGCCCCCTCGCCGGGACGGCTATCGGCGTGAATGGTTCCGCCATGCTGCTCAATAATGTTCTGTACCACCGCCAGCCCCAGACCGGTGCCGTCGGCTTTGGTGGTGAAGTACGGGGTGAAAATCGCCTGTAGCTGCTCAGCCGTCATCCCCTTGCCGTTATCGGCGACGGTGACCTTCACGCGACCGTCGCTACACTCATTGGCCGTTACCGTAATCACACCGCCGTGACCTATCGCCTGAATCGCGTTGAGATAGAGATTCAGCAGCACCTGATTCAGCCGGTCCGGGTCGGCCTGAATGCGGCGTAACGCAGGCGGTGGAGTGAACTGCAGCGTAATCTCCCGGCCACGCGCATCCTGGCTGACCAGCTGGAGCGAGTGGGCAATCACCTCGTTGAGATCCACCGACTGCCATTTTAAATGCGCCGGGCGCACCAGCTCCAGCAGGTCGCTAACCACGCGGTTCAGACGGTCAGCCTCTTTCGCCATCACCTGTGCCAGCGCGTAGGCTTCTCCCCCCGGCGGTGTACGTTCAGCAAAGTACTTCGCCAGCCCCTTAATCGACGAGAGCGGGTTGCGGATTTCATGCGCCACCCCGGCCGCCAGATGGCCTAAGGCCACCAGCTTTTCTCTGCGGTGGGTCGCTTCCTGCAATAGCTTGCGTGAGCGTTGATAGCGACGGAACCAGAACTGCGCGAGGATGGTCGCCACCATCACCAGCCCGGCGGCGCACAGCATCACTATCATATTGCGCAGGCCGCGCGCCTGCTCGGCGTCGAGTTCACGCACATCAAAGGCGACAAAAATCACCTGCGGGGTCGTCACCACCTCCCGGCGCATCATCATGCGCATATGGTGGCCGTTGCCGCTATCCAGCGGGCGAAACGTCCGGTAGACCTCCAACGCCGGTTCAGGTGTTGCAACGCGTCGTTCACGCACGGTGTCACTAACCTGCAGTTCGTGCATCTGCTGCGTATCGTAGAGCGTCTTACCCACCTGCTGCGGGTCGCTATGGGCCATCACCGTTCCCTGCTCATCGGTGACGGCAAACCACAGTACGCCCGGCTGCCAGGCCATCTCTTCCAGCATGGCCTGAAGCTGGGCATGATGCATACGCATCCCCATGCCAACGCGGGCGCCGGACTCCAGCGCGCGGATAAGCACGCTGCCTTTCTCCTGGATGGTTTGCCGGGCCGATGCGCTTTCTCGCCCGTAGTCACGCACGATAAGCGCCGAGAACAGGCAGACCAGCAACAAAATCACGCCGGTCAGCAGCCAGCTAATACCGGTCGCAACCGAATCCTTCTGTAAACGTATGAGGCTCATGGGGCTTCCTTCTCTTTTCCCGTCATCATCCCTCAGCAGAAATCATGCCATTTTTCGCGCCCGCTAACCCGGCCCGCAAGCACAAACGTCCCGCTTCAACGAGTAAAAATGACCCGCCGGGTAGGCTGACGCGGGTCATTTTTACTCGCCTTCTGCCGCTAGCGACCTGAAAACCTCGGCGTTATCGCGGTTTGTGAGTCTGGCACAGAAGATGCAATAGCTAAGATAACCACACCACAGGAGAATCAACCATGAAACGGAACAATAATCTGCCCCTTACGCTCTTAGCCGTCGCAGCATTCACCTTCACCAGCGGGGCGGCGCTAGCCGGGCCGCATCACTGGGGCAACAACAGTGATAACGGCGGCTACAGCCAGCTCACCGACGCACAGCGAGCGACGGCGCAGAAGCTACACGATGATTTTTACAACCAGACCAGCGCGCTGCGACAACAGCTCACCTCTAAGCGCTATGAGTACAACGCCCTGCTAACCGCCGATAAGCCGGATAGCGCGAAAATCGAGGGCGTGGCGCAGGAGATCGAGACGCTACGACAGAAGCTGGATAATCAGCGGGTGAAGTTTGATGTCGCCATGGCGCAAGCTGGGATCCCCCGTCACGGTGGGATGGGCTATGGTTGTCAGGGCGGGCACAACGGAGGGGGTCATATGGGCGGCATGAACCGCTGGTAAGGCCTAGAAGTTCTTTTCGGTCGGCTGCCAGGTGCAGTAGTCTTCGTTCGCCACCAGCAAGAGCTGAGTGCCTTCCGGCGCCTCCAGCCAGGCAATGCTTACTTCGGCGGACGAACGGCTCTGGCGGCTCGCAATATGCCCCAGGGCGCGAGAGTCGAAATCAGGCTTCACCGTTTCGCCTTCACAGGTGGTGACGGAGCCGTCGGCATGCCAGCGCCCCTGACGTAGTACCACTTTCCCCAGCCGCAGCGCGTCGCTGGTCTGGCGGATCTGCTCGGCACGGTAGCGGTAAAGCGCCACCTGGTCACTGGAGAGCTGCTGTTTCTGTCCATCCGTTTCGCGCTGCATAAAGCTCAGCTCGCCGTTGCTATCGAAACGGGCGCGAATATGTTCGGACGGTTTACCGTAGACGTTGAGTTCAATCAGCTGCAGCTTGTCATCCTGCCAACGGTATTCGCTGGTCGAGGTATTGCCGCTGTGCCACGGACTTAGCGTCGTTAAGAGATGGGTCTCGCCGCCGCTATCTTTACGCCAGATGCGAACCGCACCCTGCGTGTCAGCATAGCCGCTGGCGGTGAAAGGAGGTAGCGTGCTGTTATGGCTGCAGGCAGTGAGCAACAGTACGCCAGCCAGCGCCGATAAACGGCACCAGATGAACGAAAGGGGCGGTTCCGCCCCTTCTTTAAAACTGTTCACTGCCACGCGGTCTTACTTAACTGCGTCTTTCAGTGCTTTGCCAGAAACAAATGCCGGCACGTTAGCTGCGGCGATTTTGATTTCTTTACCGGTCTGCGGGTTGCGGCCAGTACGCTCAGCGCGGTGGTTCACTTTGAAGGTACCGAAACCAACCAGTTGTACAGCATCACCTTCTTTCAGAGACTCAGTAATAGCAGCCAGGGTGGATTCCAGTGCAGCTTTAGCCTGGGTTTTAGACAGTTCAGCCTTGTCCGCAATTACATCAATCAGTTGAGTCTTGTTCATAAGTTATCCTTACAATGTGTTTATCGCTTGCTAAGCATCGAGTGCGACGAAAATGCCATAAAAGCACTCTCCTGCATACACGCACCGATAGCCACTTTTTTTCGCCCTCCAAATGTAGACCAGACGGGGGGCAGATGTGAAGCCTTCAGGCGTGACAATTCAGGCGGTAAATCACGTTTTGTTGTCTCATTGCTGAAAAATTATACCAATATTGCTCTCACCGGCCTCGCGGAGGTCTGCGCGTAGCCCTTTAATCAGTTCAATATCCCGTTCTTCGCACTCGGCTAAAAGGCGGAAAATCTCCCACTGAATGTCCCATTCTTGCTCTACCGCAGGGTTCAGACGCAGCTCTTCATCGGTCATTTCGCGACCAGCCTGGGTCATTTCCAGCATCGCCACGGAGGTAATAGAACTCTTACTGACTTCGATCGCGTGCTCGAGGGTTTCACCGCTCAGGCGAGAGTGAATTAATTCACTTAATGCCACGCAGGCATCGATCGCTGGATAAACGCCGTACATATCGTAATCGTCGGCTGCCGGGATCGCCTCTTCCAGCTTTTCCAGCTGGCTGTCGAAGTTTACCTTCGCGTCTTTGACCGTCAGGGTTTCCCAGATGAGGTCAAGGATACGACGGTACAACTGTGGCTCACCAAATTCCGACTCTTTGCAGAACATGGCGTAGTTTGGGTACATGCGTTCGCAAAGACAGGCCATAAAGGTGACGTGCTGCCAGCTTTCCAGCTTCTCCAGACGCAGATGAATCGGGTTTTGTAACATGATGAGTTCTCGAATACGGAAATTAGACGCAGTTTACCCGATATGGGGCGGTTTTGCTGCAAGGCGCATAAAAGCCGGACGCTCTGAGGCCACGGCGTCTGCCCAGCGCGTTGGCTCCGGCAGCCGGTAGCCCTGGGTACAGCGCTGCACCCAGCCTAAAGCGCTCTCGAGGCTGACGCGATGGCCTGTGGAGATAAACAGTGGGTTACAGCGCGCTTTGCTGCGCCAGACCCACGCCAGTTGCTCCTCTTTGTCCATCAGCGGCGCCAGCGCACCAACCTCTGGCGAAAGCGGCTCAAACTTGCCGCACAGCCGTTTTTTCGCCACGCCGATGGTCGGCACGTCCACCAGCAGGCCAAAATGGCTGGCGACGCCCAAACGACGCGGATGGGAAATACCGTGACCGTCGACGAACAGCAGATCGGGTTTGTGTGAAAGCTGCTGCCACGCGGCCATCAGCGCCGGGGTTTCGCGAAAGGAGAGAAAACCGGGGATATAGGGCATGGTGGTGGCGATACGCGCCACCTGATACTCGACCAGTTCCAGCGACGGATACTTCAGCAAGACCATCGCCGCTCGCGTCACTTCGCCACCCTGCTCAAAACCAACGTCGGCGCCGCCGATCAGATCCGGCGGATCGCTGTTGAAACGATCCTCACGGATCACCGATGAGGCCAACTCCAGCTGCTGCACGCGCAGCGACGCGAGATCCACGTGACGCCCTTAGCGGTGATACTGCGCCGACAGACGGTGCACCGCTTCAACGAAGACACCCGCATGTTCCGGCGGCACGTCCTGATGAATGCCGTGGCCGAGGTTGAAGACGTGGCCTTCACCCTGACCAAAACCGGCCAGAATCGTCGCCACTTCTTCTTCAATGCGTGCCGCAGGCGCATAGAGCATGGACGGGTCCATATTGCCCTGCAGAGCCACTTTATGGCCTACGCGACGGCGCGCATCAGCGATATCGGTGGTCCAGTCGAGGCCCAGCGCATCGCAGCCGGTTTCCGCCATTGCTTCCAGCCACTGACCGCCGCCTTTGGTGAACAGCGTCACCGGCACGCGGCGACCGTCGTTTTCACGCAGTAGGCCATCCACGATTTTGTGCATGTAATACAGCGAGAACTGCTGATAGTCGCGACCGGTCAGCACGCCGCCCCAGGTATCGAAAATCATCACCGACTGCGCGCCGGCTTTAATCTGCGCGTTGAGGTACAGCGTGACGCTCTGCGCCAGCTTATCAAGCAGGAGGTGCAGCGCTTTAGGGTCGGCGTACATCATCTTTTTGATAGTGGTAAAGGCTTTGCTGCTGCCGCCTTCCACCATATAGGTCGCCAGCGTCCACGGACTGCCGGAGAAACCAATCAGCGGCACTTCGCCCTTTAGTTCACGGCGAATGGTACGCACCGCGTTCATCACATAGCCCAGCTCACCTTCCGGGTCCGGAATCGGCAGCTTTTCTACATCCGCTTTGCTGGTGATTGGCGAGGTAAAGCGCGGGCCTTCCCCGGCTTCGAAGTACAGCCCCAGCCCCATCGCATCCGGAATGGTCAGGATATCCGAGAAGAGGATCGCCGCATCAAGCGGGAAGCGACGCAGCGGCTGCAGCGTGACTTCGCAGGCCAGCTCGGCGTTTTTGCACAGCGACATAAAATCACCAGCATGGGCGCGGGTTGCCTTGTACTCCGGCAAATAGCGGCCTGCCTGGCGCATCATCCATACCGGGGTCACGTCTACGGGCTGGCGCAGCAGCGCACGCAGATAACGATCGTTCTTCAGTTCGCTCATGTTTACATTCCTTTAGCGTTGATGCGCCTATTGTAACATGTCAGTCGTATTCAGCCCGACACATTGCCACGGTATCTTCGATCAGACGACGCGCCACGGTGCCCGGCGGCGGCAGAAGCGGGAGATCGTCATAGCGATACCAGTTGGCGTTAAGCAGCTCCTTGGGATCGATAACGATGTCGCCACTGTCGTACTCCGCCATAAAGGCGGTCATCAGCGATTGCGGGAACGGCCACGGCTGGGAGGTGACGTAGCGCAGGTTCTTCACCTTAATACCGCTCTCTTCCATCACTTCACGCGCCACCGCCTGCTCTAAGGTTTCGCCCACTTCGACAAAACCGGCCAGCACGGTATGCACGCCGTTGCGATGGCGAACGTGTTGGGCAAGGAGGATTGAATCATCGCGGCGAATGGCGACGATAATGCACGGCGCTATCTGCGGGTAGTAGCGCTCACGGCAGTGGCTGCACAGCATCGCCCATTCGGTTTTGCTCGGGTGCATGGTATGGCCGCAGTAGCCGCAGAATTTGTGCGAGCGGTAAAACTCCGCCAGCTGCACGCCGCGCCCGGCAAGCTGGAACAGGCCCACGTCCTGGTCGAGAACCTGACGCACGGTGCCCATATCGTGGCGACGCTGCTGCTGTACCAGCCAAACCGGATCACCTTCCCACTCACCAATCTGGAGTGCGTGCTGACCCACAAGATCGAAATTTACCGCTTCGCCATATGGTAATTCCCCACCGGGCAACCATAATTTTTGTTCGTGGCTGACTATCCACCAGCCGCGATCCAATTTTTCAATTATACGATCCATATCTCTTGCGCTACCTTCGGTTCATAGGCATTTTATTAACATAATATTTACATATTGACGTGAGCAGATTTTAAACTTACTGATGCGGGGGTCAACCTATGTTAAACCAGTTAGAGAGCCTGACAGAGCGTGTAAAAGGACACCACAGACTGGTCGACCGCTGGCTGAATATTCGTAAGCACCTGCTCGTGGCTTACTACAATCTGGTTGGCCTTAAGCCTGGCAAAGAATCGTTCATGCGTCTTAATGAGAAAGCGCTCGATGATTTTTGCCAGCGCCTGGTCGACTATCTGTCCGCCGGTCATTTCAGTATTTATGAACGCATTATCCATAAAATGGAAGGCAACAGTCCGCTTTTAAACGCCAGCAAAATCTGGCCGCTGCTGGACGCCAATACCCAACAAATTATGGACTACTACGACTCTACGCTGGAGAACGCTATCGACCAGGATAACGTGTATGCCTTCCAGCAGGCGCTGTCCGATATCGGTGAAGCGCTGGAGGCCCGTTTTCTGTTGGAGGACCAGCTCATCATGCTGACCTTCGAGGCGCTCGGCGAGGACGAAATAAAACGCCCGGCTTGAGATTTGCCGCATTAACGAGTAGTTTACATTCATTACCTCTCATCATCTGAGGTTACTTCTTGTCGGAGTGCCCAGTGCGCAAGCACGGGCTGAGACCGTTAATTCGGGATCCGCGGAACCTGATCAGGTTAAGACCTGCGAAGGGAACAAGAGTCAATCTATAGTCGCATCGCCCAAGGGCGATCTTCTCTCTTGCTTCATCCGTCGTCTGACAAGCCATGTCCTTACTTTTATTTGGAATGAGCTATGTCTGCCACTACTAAACCATCACGCCGCGAACAGCGCGCCCAGGCCCAACACTTTATCGATACCCTGGAAGGCACCGCGTTCCCGAACTCCCAACGTATCTACATCACCGGTTCGCAGCCGGATATCCGCATTCCGATGCGCGAAATTCAGCTGAGCCCTACGCTAATTGGCGGCAACAAAGAGAACCCACAGTTCGAAGCGAACGAAGCGGTACCGGTGTACGACACGTCCGGCCCCTACGGCGACCCGGACGTCGCGATTAACGTCCAGCAGGGGCTGGCCAAGCTGCGCCAGCCGTGGATTGTCGCTCGCGATGACAGCGAAGAACTGGATGACCGTAGCTCCGCCTACACCAAAGAGCGCCTGGCCGATGATGGGCTGGACGATCTACGTTTCAGCGGCCTGTTGACGCCGAAGCGCGCCAAAGCAGGTAAATGCGTCACTCAACTGCACTATGCCCGTCAGGGGATTGTGACGCCGGAAATGGAGTTCATCGCCATTCGTGAAAACATGGGCCGCGAGCGCATTCGCAGCGAAGTATTGCGCCACCAGCACCCTGGCATGGCCTTCGGTGCACGCCTGCCGGAGAACATCACGCCGGAATTCGTGCGTGATGAAGTCGCCGCCGGGCGCGCCATCATTCCTGCCAACATCAACCACCCGGAATCCGAGCCGATGATCATCGGCCGCAACTTCCTCGTGAAGGTGAACGCCAATATCGGTAACTCGGCGGTAACCTCCTCCATTGAAGAGGAAGTGGAAAAACTGGTGTGGTCCACCCGTTGGGGCGCGGATACGGTGATGGACCTGTCGACCGGCCGCTATATCCACGAAACCCGCGAATGGATCCTGCGTAACAGCCCGGTTCCGATCGGCACCGTGCCGATCTACCAGGCGCTGGAGAAGGTCAACGGGATCGCTGAAGATCTTACCTGGGAAGCTTTCCGCGATACGCTGCTGGAGCAGGCCGAACAGGGCGTCGACTACTTCACCATCCACGCGGGCGTGCTGCTGCGCTACGTGCCGATGACCGCCAAGCGCCTGACCGGCATCGTCTCTCGCGGTGGTTCTATCATGGCGAAATGGTGTCTCTCCCATCATCAGGAAAACTTCCTCTACCAGCACTTCCGTGAAATCTGTGAAATCTGTGCCGCCTACGACGTATCGCTGTCGCTGGGCGACGGTCTGCGTCCGGGCTCGATTCAGGACGCCAACGACGAAGCGCAGTTCTCCGAGCTGCACACGCTGGGCGAGCTGACCAAAATCGCCTGGGAGTACGATGTGCAGGTGATGATTGAAGGCCCGGGCCACGTGCCGATGCAGATGATTCAGCGCAACATGACCGAAGAGCTGGAGCACTGCCACGAAGCACCGTTCTACACCTTAGGGCCGTTGACCACCGATATCGCGCCGGGCTACGACCATTTCACCTCCGGCATTGGCGCGGCGATGATTGGCTGGTTTGGCTGCGCGATGCTCTGCTACGTTACGCCGAAAGAGCACCTTGGCCTGCCAAACAAAGAGGATGTGAAGCAGGGGCTGATCACCTACAAAATTGCCGCCCACGCCGCCGACCTGGCGAAAGGGCATCCGGGCGCGCAGATCCGCGATAACGCCATGTCGAAAGCGCGCTTCGAATTCCGCTGGGAAGATCAGTTTAACCTCGCGCTCGACCCGTTCACCGCCCGTGCCTATCACGATGAAACCCTGCCGCAGGAATCCGGTAAAGTCGCCCACTTCTGTTCCATGTGTGGGCCGAAATTCTGCTCGATGAAAATCAGCCAGGAAGTACGCGATTACGCCGCCGCCCAGACGATTGAAGTGGGCATGGCGGATATGTCGGAGAACTTCCGCGCCAAAGGCGGTGAAATTTACCTGAAACGCGAGGAGGCCTGATGTACCAGCCCGATTTCCCAACGGTACCGTTTCGCCTCGGACTTTACCCGGTGGTGGACAGCGTGATGTGGATTGAACGCCTGCTGGAAGCTGGCGTGCGTACCATTCAACTGCGAATCAAAGACAAGCGCGACGACGAGGTTGAAGCGGATGTGATAGCCGCCATCGCGCTGGGCCGACGCTATGACGCCCGCCTGTTTATCAACGACTACTGGCGATTGGCTATCAAGCACCGCGCCTACGGGGTGCATCTGGGCCAGGAGGATCTGGAAACTACGGACCTGAAAGCCATTCAGGCTGCGGGCCTTCGCCTTGGTGTGTCGACCCACGACGATATGGAGATTGACGTGGCGCTCGCCGCTCGACCGTCGTATATCGCACTGGGCCACGTCTTTCCCACCCAAACCAAACAGATGCCTTCCGCGCCGCAGGGGCTGACGCAGTTGGCAGGCCATATCGCGCGTCTGGATGATTATCCGACCGTCGCTATCGGCGGCATCAGCCTTGCACGCGCGCCTGACGTACTGGCGACCGGCGTGGGCAGCATTGCCGTGGTCAGCGCCATTACTCAAGCGGCGGACTGGCGTGAAGCCACGGCACAGCTGCTGGCTATCGCAGGAGTGGGCGATGAATGACCGCGACTTTATGCGCTATAGCCGGCAGATCCTGCTCGGCGATATCGCCATTGATGGCCAGCAAAAACTGCTCGGCAGCCATGTGCTGATCGTCGGTTTAGGCGGGCTGGGCTCGCCTGCCGCGCTGTATCTGGCGGGGGCGGGCGTCGGCACGCTGACGCTGGCGGACGACGACGAGGTGCATCTCAGTAATCTGCAACGGCAAATCCTGTTCACCACCGACGATATTGCTCGCTCAAAAGCGCAGGTTACTCAGCAGCGGCTGGCGCGGCTTAACCCGGATATTGACCTGGTGGCACTACAGCAGCGGCTGACCGGCGATGCGCTACACCACGCGGTATCACGCGCTGACGTGGTGCTCGACTGTACCGACAACATGGCAACGCGTCAGGCGATCAACGCCGCCTGCGTGGCGCTCAATACGCCGCTTATCACCGCCAGCGCCGTCGGCTTTGGCGGCCAGATCATGGTGCTGACGCCGCCATGGGAGCAAGGATGCTACCGCTGTCTGTGGCCGGACGATGCGGAGCCGGAGCGCAACTGCCGCACCGCGGGCATCGTCGGCCCTGTGGTTGGCGTGATGGGTACGTTACAGGCGCTGGAAGCCATCAAGCTGTTGAGCGGCATCGACACACCGAGCGGTGAACTGCGTCTGTTCGACGGCAAAACCAGCCAGTGGCGCAGCCTCGCGCTGCGTCGCGCCCAGGGCTGCCCGGTATGCGGAGGGCGACATGCAGATTCAGTTCAATGATGAAGCGATGCAGTGCGCCGAGGGACAGACCGTCAGCGAACTGCTCGTCCAGCTTAATCAGCTTAAACCGGGCACCGCACTGGCGCTGAACCAACAGATTCTGCCACGCGACCAATGGCAGCAGCACATCGTGCAGGAAGGCGACCAGATCCTGCTCTTTCAAGTTATTGCAGGGGGTTGATATGTTACGTATTGCGGACAAAACGTTTGATTCACATCTGTTTACCGGCACCGGCAAATTTGCCTCGTCACAACTGATGGTCGAGGCCATTCGCGCTTCCGGCAGCCAACTGGTGACGCTGGCGATGAAGCGGGTGGATTTACGTCAGCACAACGACGCGATTCTGGCCCCGCTGGTTGACGCGGGCGTAACGCTGCTGCCCAACACCTCGGGGGCAAAAACCGCCGAGGAGTCTATCTTTGCCGCCCAGCTAGCGCGTGAAGCGCTGGGAACAAACTGGCTGAAGCTCGAAATTCACCCCGACGCCCGTTGGCTGCTGCCAGACCCGATTGAGACGCTGAAAGCTGCCGAAGCGCTGGTAAAGCAGGGCTTTGTGGTGCTGCCATACTGCGGCGCTGACCCGGTGCTGTGTAAGCGGCTGGAAGAGGTGGGCTGCGCGGCGGTGATGCCGCTTGGCGCGCCTATCGGCTCTAATCAGGGGCTGGAGACCAGGGCCATGCTGGAGATCATCATCCAGCAGGCCACCGTGCCGGTGGTGGTGGATGCCGGGATCGGTGTGCCTAGCCATGCAGCGCAGGCGCTGGAGATGGGCGCCGATGCGGTGCTGGTCAACACGGCCATTGCCGTGGCGGACGACCCGGTCACCATGGCAACCGCCTTCCGTCTGGCGGTCGAAGCCGGGCTGCTGGCGCGTCAGGCGGTGCCGGGAAACCGTAGCACGCAGGCCAGCGCCACCAGCCCATTAACCGGTTTTCTGGAGGCGCTGGCATGAAAACGTTCAGCGACCGCTGGCGGCAGCTGGAGTGGGACGACATCCGTTTACGCATCAACGGCAAAACCTCCGTCGACGTGGAACGGGCGCTCGGCGCTTCACAGCTTAGCCGCGACGATCTGATGGCTCTGCTCTCCCCTGCTGCTGCCGACTATCTGGAGCCGCTGGCCCAGCGGGCGCAAAAGCTCACCCGTCAGCGCTTTGGCAATACCGTCAGCTTCTACGTGCCGCTTTATCTCTCGAATCTCTGCGCCAACGACTGCACCTACTGCGGCTTCTCCATGAGTAACCGCATCAAGCGCAAGACGCTGGATGAAGCAGAAATTGCCCGCGAGTGCGGAGCGATACGCGAGATGGGCTTTGAGCATCTCCTGCTGGTCACCGGCGAGCATCAGGGAAAGGTCGGCATGGACTACTTCCGTCGCCATCTGCCGGACATTCGCCAGCAGTTTGCCTCGTTGCATATGGAAGTGCAGCCGCTGGCGACCGAAGAGTATGCCGAGCTAAAAACCCTGGGGCTGGATGGGGTGATGGTCTACCAGGAGACCTACCATGAAGCGATGTACGCGCAGCACCATCTGAAAGGCAAAAAGCAGGACTTCTTCTGGCGGCTCGACACGCCGGACCGTCTGGGGCAAGCCGGGATCGATAAAATTGGCCTCGGCGCGCTGATTGGCCTTTCCGATAGCTGGCGGGTTGACTGTTTTATGGTGGCCGAGCACCTGCTGTGGCTGCAGCAGCGCTACTGGCAAAGCCGTTACTCTATTTCCTTCCCACGGCTGCGACCGTGTGCAGGCGGCATTGAACCCGCGTCGCTGATGGATGAACGCCAGCTGGTGCAGACAATCTGCGCGTTCCGTCTGTTCTCTCCAGAGACCGAACTGTCGCTCTCCACCCGCGAATCACCGTGGTTTCGGGATCGGGTTATTCCGCTGGCTATCAATAACGTCAGCGCATTCTCGAAAACCCAGCCCGGCGGCTACGCCGACAATCGCCCGGAACTGGAGCAGTTCTCCCCGCACGATGCCAGAACGCCTGCCGAAGTGGCCAGCGCGCTAGCCGCTCGCGGCCTGCAGCCGGTATGGAAAGATTGGGATAGCTGGCTTGGGCGCAGCGCAGCCCGCTAAACGTCAGCTATACTTCTTCAGGGCAGCCTGCTTTTTCCGCTGCCCTTCTTCAGCTTTTAACGAAATATTGTTTCATTAAAACCGACTTGTAATAGCGATTTAATCTATATATTTAGAACAAATATTCATCTTTACGCCAATAAAGTATAATTATTGAGTCATAAATATGTGTATTAAATTGCAGTACCAACTCGCTCTGGTTCTGGTCTTCTGCAATCTCTCCCAGGAATGGAAACCATGATGAGTTCTCACAGCAGACGGCTGTCGTTTACTACCCCGATCTTTATCAGTTTTGCTGGCATTATTCTGTGCTTTATCGCTATTGCCATTCTGGTAACCATCATCCAGCGCAACGATATTATTCGCGATTATCATAGTATCAACCGCAACTTCACCCACAACCTGGCGGTCAACTACGCCGAATCTATTCTCAACGAAAATGATTATATTCTGGGACGCGCCACGAACTATTTGGCCCGCAACGACGAGCTGAACAAGGTGGTGAATCTCGATCCTGAGAAAGGGCTGCAATCGATGATGCAGTTGCTGTCGATGATGCCAACGGTTTCTTCACTCTCTGTCGCCGATACCGAAGGTCACTATCTGCGTGCGCCGCAGGCGGTGCAGCGGCAGAACGCTCCGGTCTTTGATGCGACCACCCGCCCCTGGTTCGTCCATCAGGGTGATGTCGGTATTTTCAGCCGCTATACGCAGCCGTACACCGATTTCTATACCCAGCAGCAGACCGTGACGCTGGCGAAGCCGGTCATCTCCCCCGACGGCAAGCTGAAGGGAACGCTGGCCTTCCATTTTGACCTGGCCGCCATGAGCCACACCCTGCGCCAGATGCGTCCGCCGGTACAGGGGGATTTCTTCGTGGTGAACCGTCAGGGTCAGGCGCTGCTGCACTCCGACACCGGCAAACTCTTCCAGACGGTCGTTTCTTCACAGCTGCTGACCAGCATGACAGCTGGCGAAGGCGAGGTATTCGATAAGCAGAGCCGGACCTGGTATTACTACTATTCGTTCACCAATCCTGACTGGTTCGTCATCTACAAAGTCTCCGGCCATACGCTCAGCATGTTGGCACAGCATGAGAGCATCATCATCTCCTGGGGCTTCGCGCTGGCCGGTCTTATCATCATCACATTCGGCCTGTATTTGCGTCATGCTTCCCGCGGTATTCTGATGAACATTATTAATGCCATCAAAACCGGCGATACCAACCGTGCGCCCGGCCTTGAGGTGATGCTGCATAAGGCGATTGAAACCAACAAAGAGCGTGAGCAGGCCTATGTACGCCAGGCGACCGTTGACTCACTGACCGGCTGTAAAAACCGCTGGGCCTTTGATACCGACATTACCGCCTTGATGAACGACCGACAGTCGTTCGCGCTGGCGCTGGTCGATATCGACAACTTCAAATCCATCAATGATACCTGGGGTCACCTCAGCGGCGATATTGTGCTGCGCAACGTGGCCCGCGAAGGAATAACGATTCTCCAGGCACACGGGCTGTCGCTCTACCGCTACGGCGGCGAGGAGTTCGCGGTTATTTTCACCGCGGAACATATTGCCGAGGCGGCAGCGCTACTCGAGCTATGGCGGATGAATGTTGCCAATAGAAACTGGCGTGAAGAAGGGCTGCATGTCACCTTCAGCGCCGGGCTCGGCGAATGGCACATGGAGACGCTGGACCATCTGGTATCGAGCGTCGACGAGGCGCTTTATAAAGCCAAGCGCCAGGGGAAAAACCGCATCCTGCGAACGACTCACGACGCATAACCCACTCTTGTGTAGCCCGGACGAGGTGCAGCCGCACCGACTCCGGGGCAGCGCGGTGCAAAATCCCGGCGTCACATTGCTCAGCCGGGCTACCTATCCTTCTTCATTTTTTGCACGCTAAATCATGCAAACTGTAACCGGTTTCAGTTTTTTAGGCCGATCTTTGTGATGGCTTACACACAATCATCGTAAAGCAGTTGTTGAACGTTTCAGCTCGCGATAAACATGAGTCATCACGGGTCATGAGGGAGCATTATGAAGAATATCGTTTTATGCTGCGCTGCAGGTATGTCCACCAGCATGTTGGTCCAACGTATGAAGGATGCGGCACAGAAAAAAGGCATTGAAGTCTCAATTAAAGCCGTACCGGTGGCCGAATTTAAAGCAAATCTTAACGATGCGGACATCGTACTATTGGGTCCGCAGGTGAAGTATGAACAAGCTAAGCTGCAGGCTTTGGCTGACCCACTGGGTAAAACGGTCGCCGTCATCGATATGATGGACTACGGCATGATGAAAGGCGATGTTGTGCTTGAGAAAGCCCTTAAGTTAATGGAGTGAGAAAGACGTGGAAGATTTAGAATCAATCATCATGGAGCTGCTGGTGAACGCCGGTGCCGCACGTAGTTCAGCATTAACTGCGCTGCAGCTGGCTCGCAAAGGTGACTTTGAGGGCGCGGAAAAAGCGATGGAAGAGTCTCGCGAGTTCGTCAAACTGGCCCATGGTATCCAGACCCAGCTTATCGGCATTGACGAAGGCACGGGTAAACTGCCGGTCAATCTGATCACCGTTCACTCTCAGGACCACCTGATGAACGCGATGGTTATCCAGGATCTGGCGACCGACATGATTGAACTGTATCGCCGTATTCCACTGGTTAGCTAAAAGCTCAAAACGGAATAGCAAAAGGCACCCATCTGGGTGCCTTTTGTTTTTGTAGGCCAGAAAGCCATAAAAAAGGCCAGTCCGAAGACTGGCCTTTCAACTTATCGCACTAACGTGAACGATTAGTCGTTATCAGAACCACCCAGACCTGCGTTCAGCAGTTCTGCCAGGCTAGCGGTCGCTTCTTCTGCACTCACCTGAGGGGCGACAGAAACTTCGCCCGCCGCACGGCGACGGATGCGATCCTGATGGTACGCATAACCGGTACCCGCAGGGATCAGACGACCCACGATAACGTTCTCTTTCAGGCCGCGCAGTTCGTCGCGTTTACCCGCAACGGCTGCTTCGGTCAGGACACGCGTGGTCTCCTGGAACGATGCTGCAGAGATGAACGATTCGGTTGCCAGAGACGCTTTGGTGATACCCAGCAGGTCGCGGGAATACGTTGCCGCCACTTTGCCGTTCGCTTCCAGATCGCGGTTAGCAATCTTGACGCGGGAGTATTCAACCTGCTCGCCTTCCAGGAAGTCGGAGCTACCAGCACTTTCGATGGTCGCTTTACGCAGCATCTGACGAACGATAACTTCAATGTGCTTATCGTTAATCTTAACGCCTTGCAGACGGTAAACGTCCTGTACTTCGTTGGTGATGTAACGCGTTACCGCGTGTACGCCACGAAGACGCAGGATGTCGTGCGGTGCTTCTGGACCATCGGAAACCACGTCACCACGTTCTACACGTTCGCCTTCGAACACGTTGAGCTGACGCCATTTTGGAATCATCTCTTCGTATGGATCGCTACCGTCTAACGGGGTGATAACCAGACGACGTTTCCCTTTGGTTTCTTTACCGAAGGAAATGATGCCGCTGATTTCAGCCAGGATTGCCGGCTCTTTCGGACGACGTGCTTCGAACAGATCCGCAACGCGTGGCAGACCACCGGTAATATCCTTAGTACCACTGGATTCCTGAGGAATACGCGCCAGCGCGTCACCAGAGTGAATCTGAGTACCATCTTCCAGCTGAACAATCGCTTTACCCGGCAGGAAGTACTGAGCAGGCATATCGGTGCCTGGGATCAGAACGTCGTTGCCCTGAGCATCAACAATTTTCAGTGCTGGACGCAGGTCTTTACCACCCGTGGTACGTTCAGCAGAGTCAAGAACAACCAGAGAAGACAGACCGGTCAGTTCGTCAGTTTGACGAGTAATGGTCTGGCCGTCGATCATGTCAGTGAAGCGGATGAAACCACTTACTTCGGTGATAACCGGCATGGTGTGTGGATCCCAGTTTGCAACGGTTTCACCGCCGGCAACCTGCTCGCCATCACCTTTAGCCATAACGGAGCCGTAAGGCACTTTATAGCTTTCTTTGGTACGACCGAATTCGTCGATCAGTTTCAGCTCGGTGTTACGGGAAGTGATAACCAGTTTACCGCTGGAGTTCACAACCGACTTCGCGTTGCTGAGCTTGATGCTACCTTTGTTCTTAACCTGAATGCTGGATTCAGCAGCCGCACGAGATGCCGCACCACCGATGTGGAACGTACGCATCGTCAGCTGTGTACCAGGTTCACCGATGGACTGTGCAGCGATAACGCCGATAGCCTCACCTTTGTTGATGATGTGGCCACGCGCCAGGTCACGACCGTAGCAGTGCGCACATACACCAAAGTCGGTGTCACAGGATACAACGGAACGCACTTTCACGGAGTCAACGGAGTTCTCTTCCAACAGATCACACCACTGCTCGTTCAGCAGCGTGTTACGTGGAACCAGAATGTCCGCGGTGCCCGGCTTCAGAACGTCTTCAGCAGTCACACGACCCAGTACGCGATCGCGCAGTGGCTCTTTAACGTCACCACCCTCGATAACCGGGGTCATGGTGATGCCTTCCAGGGTGCCACAGTCGTCTTCAGTAACAACCAGGTCCTGTGCCACGTCAACCAGACGACGAGTCAGGTAACCGGAGTTCGCAGTTTTCAGTGCGGTATCCGCCAGACCTTTACGAGCACCGTGAGTGGAGATGAAGTACTGGAGTACGTTCAGACCTTCACGGAAGTTCGCGGTGATTGGCGTTTCGATGATGGAGCCATCTGGCTTAGCCATCAGACCACGCATACCTGCCAGCTGACGAATCTGTGCTGCAGAACCACGCGCACCGGAGTCGGCCATCATGTAGATGCTGTTGAAGGAAACCTGCTGCTCTTCTTTACCTTCACGGTTAATGACGGTTTCAGTTTGCAGGTTATCCATCATCGCTTTGGATACACGATCGTTCGCCGCAGCCCAGATATCGATAACTTTGTTGTAGCGTTCGCCAGCGGTTACCAGACCAGACTGGAACTGCTCCTGAATCTCAGCAACTTCAGCTTCCGCTTCGCTGATGATTTCGTATTTCTTCTCTGGGATAACCATGTCGTCGATGCCGACAGAGGCGCCTGAGCGCGCTGCGTAAGCAAAGCCGGTGTACATGGTCTGGTCAGCGAAGATAACGGTCGGCTTCAGGCCCAGAATGCGGTAACAGGTGTTCAGCATTTTGGAGATAGCTTTCTTACCCAGCGCCTGGTTGACGATGGAGTAAGGCAGACCTTTCGGTACGATCATCCACAGAATGGCACGGCCAACGGTCGTGTCTTTCAGGCTGGTGTGCGCAACGAATTCGCCGTTTTCATCTTTTTCGTACTCGGTGATACGCACTTTAACGCGCGCATGCAGAGAGGCCAGACCTGCGCGATAGATACGCTCAGCTTCTTTAGGGCCAGTCAGCACCATGCCTTCGCCTTTGGCGTTAACACAGTCACGAGTCATGTAGTACAGACCCAATACAACGTCCTGAGAAGGAACGATGATTGGCTCGCCGTTCGCTGGGGACAGGATGTTGTTGGTAGACATCATCAGCGCACGCGCTTCCAGCTGGGCTTCCAGCGTCAGCGGTACGTGAACAGCCATCTGGTCACCATCGAAGTCGGCGTTGTATGCCGCACAAACCAGCGGGTGCAGCTGGATAGCTTTACCTTCGATCAGTACTGGCTCAAACGCCTGGATGCCCAGACGGTGCAGTGTTGGTGCACGGTTCAGCATGACCGGGTGTTCGCGGATAACTTCGTCCAGGATATCCCAAACGACAGCTTCTTCGCGCTCAACCATTTTCTTAGCGGCTTTGATGGTGGTGGCGAGGCCACGCAGTTCCAGTTTGCCGTAGATGAATGGTTTGAACAGCTCCAATGCCATTTTCTTAGGCAGGCCGCACTGATGCAGACGCAGGTATGGACCTACGGTGATGACAGAACGACCGGAGTAGTCAACACGCTTACCGAGCAGGTTCTGACGGAAACGACCCTGCTTACCTTTGATCATGTCAGCCAAAGATTTCAGAGGACGTTTGTTAGAACCAGTGATCGCACGACCGCGACGACCGTTATCCAGCAGGGCGTCAACCGCTTCCTGCAGCATACGTTTTTCGTTGCGTACGATGATATCTGGCGCAGCCAGATCCAGCAGACGCTTCAGACGGTTGTTACGGTTAATGACGCGACGATACAGATCGTTCAGGTCAGAAGTCGCGAAACGACCACCATCCAGCGGTACCAGCGGACGCAGATCTGGCGGCAGAACCGGCAGAACGGTCAGGATCATCCACTCTGGCTTGTTGCCAGACTGTACGAACGCTTCCAGCAGCTTGATACGCTTGGTCAGCTTTTTACGCTTGGTTTCGGAGTTGGTTTCGTTCAGCTCTTCACGCAGAGTTTCACACTCTTGCTCCAGATCCATGCTCTTCAGCAGGGCCTGGATAGCTTCCGCACCCATCTTCGCGTCGAATTCATCACCGAACTCTTCCAGCGCGTCCAGATACTGCTCTTCAGTCAGGATCTGTTGGCGTTCCAGGTTGGTCATACCGCCTTCGATAACAACATAAGATTCGAAGTACAGTACGCGTTCGATATCGCGCAGAGGCATATCGAGCAGCAGACCGATACGGGACGGCAGCGATTTCAGGAACCAGATGTGGGCAGTTGGACATGCCAGCTCGATGTGGCCCATGCGCTCACGACGCACTTTGGTCTGGGTCACTTCAACGCCGCACTTCTCACAGATCACACCGCGGTGTTTCAGGCGCTTGTACTTACCGCACAGGCACTCGTAATCTTTTACTGGCCCAAAGATACGGGCGCAGAAAAGGCCGTCACGCTCAGGTTTGAACGTACGGTAGTTAATGGTTTCCGGCTTTTTAACTTCACCGAAAGACCATGAACGGATCATGTCTGGCGAGGCCAGAGCAATTTTGATCGCATCAAACTCTTCGGTTTTAGTCTGCGCTTTCAGAAACTTTAATAAATCTTTCACGGATTTGCTCCCGTCGGAGTTAGCACAATCCACTGCCGGGAATGACCCCGGCAGCAGTGACCTGTTTGAGCGAGGATTACTCGTCTTCCAGTTCGATGTTGATGCCCAGCGAGCGGATTTCTTTCAACAGTACGTTGAAGGATTCCGGCATGCCCGGTTCCATCTGATGGTTGCCATCTACGATGTTCTTATACATCTTAGTACGGCCGTTCACGTCATCAGACTTAACGGTGAGCATTTCCTGCAGGGTGTAGGCGGCGCCGTATGCTTCCAGCGCCCACACTTCCATCTCCCCGAAGCGCTGACCACCGAACTGAGCCTTACCACCCAGCGGCTGCTGAGTAACCAGGCTGTAAGAACCGGTAGAACGCGCGTGCATCTTGTCGTCGACCAGGTGGTTCAGTTTCAGCATGTACATGTAACCTACGGTTACCTGACGCTCAAACTGTTCACCGGTACGGCCGTCGAACAGGGTGATCTGACCAGAAGATGGCAGACCGCCCAGTTGCAGCAGTTCTTTAATTTCCGCTTCTTTTGCACCGTCGAATACTGGCGTTGCGATTGGCATACCTTTCTTCAGGTTTTCAGCCAGGCGCAGCACTTCATCATCGGTGAAGGTGTTCAGGTCAACTTTCTGACGAACATCAGAGCCCAGATCGTAAGCACGCTGGATGAACTCGCGCAGTTTCGCGACTTCTTGCTGCTGTTTCAGCATGGCGTTGATCTTATCGCCGATACCTTTCGCAGCCATACCCAGGTGGGTTTCAAGGATCTGACCGATGTTCATACGCGATGGTACGCCCAGCGGGTTCAGTACGATATCTACCGGCGTACCGTTAGCATCGTGCGGCATATCTTCGATCGGGTTGATCTTAGAAATTACACCCTTGTTACCGTGACGACCTGCCATTTTGTCACCAGGCTGGATACGGCGTTTAACGGCCAGGTATACCTTAACAATCTTCAGCACGCCCGGTGCCAGATCGTCGCCTTGGGTGATTTTGCGGCGTTTCGCTTCGAGTTTTTTCTCGAACTCGTGTTTCAGCTCGTCGTACTGCTCAGCAAGCTGTTCCAGCTGATTCTGTTTCTCTTCGTCGGTCAGACCGAGTTCCAGCCAGCGATCGCGAGGCAGTTTGTCCAGCTTCTCAGCTTCGACACCACCGGCAACCAGCACAGCGTAGATACGGCTGAACAGGCCAGCTTCGAGGATCTGCAGTTCTTCAGACAGGTCTTTCTTAGCCTGCTTCAGCTGCATCTCTTCGATTTCCAGCGCACGTTTGTCTTTTTCTACGCCATCGCGAGTAAAGACCTGAACGTCGATAACAGTACCGGAAACGCTGTTTGGTACGCGCAGAGAAGAGTCTTTAACGTCAGACGCTTTCTCACCGAAGATCGCACGCAGCAGTTTCTCTTCTGGCGTCAGCTGGGTTTCACCTTTCGGCGTTACCTTACCAACCAGAATGTCGCCACCGGTCACTTCTGCACCAATGTAAACGATACCGGATTCATCCAGTTTGGAGAGCGCAGCTTCACCCACGTTAGGGATGTCAGCGGTGATCTCTTCTGGCCCCAGCTTGGTGTCACGGGACACACATGCCAGTTCCTGAATGTGGATGGTGGTGAAACGGTCTTCCTGAACAACACGCTCGGATACGAGGATGGAGTCTTCGAAGTTGTAACCGTTCCATGGCATGAATGCCACGCGCATGTTCTGACCCAGCGCCAGTTCACCCAGGTCGGTGGACGGGCCATCTGCCAGCACGTCGCCGCGCTCGATTGGCTCACCCAGAGACACGCAAGGCATCTGGTTAATACAGGTGTTCTGGTTAGAACGGGTGTATTTGGTCAGGTTGTAGATGTCGATACCCGCTTCGCCCGGATACATCTCGTCTTCGTTAACTTTGATAACGATACGGGATGCGTCGACGTACTGAACGGTACCGCCACGCTTAGCAACTGCAGTAACACCGGAGTCAACGGCAACAGCACGTTCCATACCGGTACCAACCAGCGGCTTATCAGCACGCAGAGTTGGAACGGCCTGACGTTGCATGTTCGCACCCATCAATGCACGGTTGGCGTCATCGTGTTCCAGGAACGGGATCAGGGACGCACCGACGGATACCACCTGCTGGGTGGATACGTCCATGTAGTCAACCTGGTCGCGGCTGAACAAGCTGGATTCGCCTTTGCTACGGCAGGTAACCAGATCTTCTACAAAGTGGCCTTCGTCATCCAGGTTGGAGTTCGCCTGAGCGATAACGTAGTTGCCTTCTTCGATAGCAGACAGGTAATGAATTTCGTCGGTTACAACACCGTCGGTCACTTTACGGTACGGCGTCTCGAGGAAACCGTATTCGTTAGTCTGTGCGTACACGGACAGGGAGTTGATCAGACCGATGTTTGGACCTTCAGGCGTTTCGATTGGGCATACGCGACCGTAGTGAGTCGGGTGTACGTCTCGAACTTCGAAGCCTGCACGTTCACGGGTCAGACCGCCCGGGCCGAGTGCGGAGATACGACGCTTGTGCGTAATCTCAGACAGCGGGTTGTTCTGGTCCATAAACTGAGACAGCTGGCTGGAACCAAAGAACTCTTTCACTGCTGCGGAAATCGGCTTGGCGTTGATCATATCCTGAGGCATCAGGGTATCCAGATCGCCCAGAGACAGACGCTCTTTCACCGCACGCTCAACACGTACCAGGCCAACGCGGAATTGGTTTTCCGCCATTTCGCCTACGGAACGGATACGACGGTTGCCGAGGTGGTCGATATCATCCACTTCGCCTTTACCGTTACGGATATCGATGAGCTTCTTCATCACTTCGATGATGTCGTCTTTGCTCAGGATACCGGAACCTTCGATCTCGTCGCGCAGCAGAGAACGGTTGAACTTCATACGACCAACCGCAGACAGGTCATAGCGGTCTTCGGAGAAGAACAGGTTCTCGAACAGGCTTTCAGCAGCTTCACGAGTTGGCGGCTCACCAGGGCGCATCATGCGGTAGATTTCTACCAGCGCGCTCAGACGATCGTTGGTTGGGTCGACGCGTACAGTTTCAGAAATGTAGGCACCGTGGTCCAGATCGTTAGTGAACAGCGTTTCGATACGCTTGTGGCCAGACTGGCTCAGCTTAGCCAGCAGATCCAGGCTCAGCTCCATGTTAGCTGCGCAGATCAGCTCGCCAGTAGATTCGTCAACGTAGTCTTTAGAAGCGACTTTGCCAGCGATGTACTCAACCGGAACTTCGATATGTTTGATATCGTCTTTTTCCAGCTGGCGAATGTGGCGCGCAGTAATACGGCGGCCTTTTTCAACGTACACTTTACCGTTCGCTTCGATGTCGAAGGACGCGGTTTCGCCACGCAGACGTTCTGGAATCAGTTCCATCTGCAGCTTGTTGTCACGAATTTCGAAAACAACTTTCTCAAAGAACAGGTCAAGGATCTGCTCAGTGGTGTAGTTCAGCGCACGCAGAATAATGGTCGCAGGCAGTTTACGGCGACGGTCGATACGTACGAACAGGTTGTCCTTCGGATCGAATTCGAAGTCCAGCCAGGAACCACGGTAAGGAATGATGCGCGCGTTATACAGCACTTTACCCGAAGAGTGGGTTTTACCTTTATCGGAGTCAAAGAAGACGCCTGGGCTACGGTGCAGCTGAGAAACGATAACACGCTCAGTACCGTTGATAACAAAGGTACCGTTGTCGGTCATGAGCGGAATTTCGCCCATGTAGACTTCTTGTTCTTTAATGTCTTTTACGGTGCCTTCCGGCGCTTCGCGCTCGTAGATCACCAGACGCAGTTTCACGCGCAGCGGTGCGGAATAGGTCACGCCACGGATCTGACATTCCTGAACGTCAAAGACAGGTTCGCCCAGACGGTAGCTGACGTATTGCAGCTCGGAGTTACCGCTATAGCTTTTAATAGGGAATACGGAACGGAAAGCAGCTTCCAGACCATACTGACCTTCAGGATCTTGCTCGATAAACTTCTGGAACGAGTCAAGCTGGATAGAAAGGAGATATGGGACATCCAGAACTTGTGGACGTTTACCAAAATCCTTACGAATACGTTTTTTCTCGGTATAGGAGTAAACCATAGGGTTCCTCAGCTCGCTGACAAGTCGACGCATCTGTCCATTGGCAGACAGTTTGTGCAACACTATTTTGTTGACCGGAAAATGGAACACTTTCCGCAATACCTGTTGCTATCACGCTTAAACCATTTCATTGCGATTTACACAGAGCGAGCACCCTGTCGCAATATATTAAGTCGTCGATAGAAACATGCATTGTCAGGACAACCAGTAGTCAAACAGTGTGAAATGCTACTGGCGCCATACAGCGCAAAATGGCTGGTGACTAAAAAGTCACCAGCCATCGGCCTGATTTCTCAGGCTTCAACTAGAAAAGTTGGCTTATTTAACTTCAACTTCAGCGCCAGCTTCTTCCAGAGATTTTTTCAGTGCTTCAGCGTCATCTTTGCTCACGCCTTCTTTCAGAGCGGCTGGAGCAGATTCTACCAGGTCTTTAGCTTCTTTCAGACCCAGGCCAGTTGCGCCACGTACTGCTTTGATTACAGCAACTTTGTTAGCGCCAGCAGCTTTCAGAATTACGTCGAATTCAGTTTTTTCTTCAGCGGCTTCAGCCGGGCCAGCAGCTACAGCTACAGCAGCAGCAGCGGAAACACCGAATTTTTCTTCCATTGCAGAAATCAGTTCTACAACGTCCATTACGGACATAGCTGCAACTGCTTCAATGATTTGATCTTTAGTGATAGACATTTAAATTGTTCCTGAAAATCAGAATAAGTTTATACGTAAGCAGATACTTTACAAAGAGGACTGCTATTAAGCAGCTTCTTTCGCATCGCGTACAGCAGCCAGAGTGCGAACCAGTTTGCCAGCCGAAGCTTCTTTCATGGTTGCCATCAGGCGTGCAATTGCTTCGTCGTAGGTCGGCAGGGTTGCCAGGCGATCGATGTTCGATGCCGTGATCAACTCACCTTCAAAGGCTGCGGCTTTGACCTCAAATTTTGCATTCGCTTTCGCGAACTCTTTGAACAGACGAGCAGCAGCGCCCGGGTGTTCCATAGAGTATGCAATCAGGGTCGGACCAACAAACGTGTCTTTCAGGCACTCGAATGGAGTACCTTCAACGATGCGGCGCAGCAGGGTGTTACGAACAACACGCATGTATACGCCAGCTTCACGACCTGCTTTACGCAGTTCAGTCATTTTATCTACAGTAACGCCACGGGAATCCGCAACTACTGCAGACAGCGCGCCTTTGGCTACTTCGCTGACTTCAGCAACAATCGCTTGTTTGTCTTGAAGATTTAAAGCCATTAGCTTTGCTCCTGGATGTTTGCCGGAACTCATGTTCCGGAACTCACTTCACTCTCCCCAACGGGAAGAGCGTCTTAATACGGTGAGCAGAAACAAGCCAGAGTATCCAAAAATAATCTTAGCGTTCTGTCACCGTCTACGCAGGGCATTAAGTTTCTTGCGAAACACCTGCGGTCTTCGACGGAGGCCTGGATTAGGCCAGGCTCCAACGAACAAATCTTTTAGCCGCTAACTTTTGTTAGCAAACGTGGGGGTAAGATTGTAGACAAAATCACCGCCCACGTAAAGGCATTAGTTTGCAGCAGCGCTCAGGCCAGCCTGGTCAACTGCAACACCTGCACCCATGGTGGTGGAGATGCTAACTTTCTTGATGTACACGCCTTTCGCCTGAGTTGGTTTTGCTTTTTTCAGCGCAACCAGCAGAGATTCCAGGTTTTCTTTCAGTTTGTCAGCGTCAAAGTCCACTTTACCGATGGTGGTGTGGATGATGCCGTTTTTGTCGTTACGATAACGAACCTGACCTGCTTTAGCGTTCTTAACCGCTTCAGCAACGTTAGGGGTTACAGTACCAACTTTCGGGTTTGGCATCAGACCACGTGGGCCCAGAACCTGGCCCAGCTGGCCAACAACGCGCATTGCATCTGGAGATGCGATAACAACGTCGAAGTTCATTTCGCCTTTCTTGATCAGGTCAGCCAGATCTTCCATACCTACCAGCTCTGCGCCAGCAGCTTTAGCTGCTTCAGCGTTAGGGCCCTGGGTAAATACGGCAACGCGAACGGAACGGCCAGTACCGTGTGGCAGTACAGTTGCACCACGTACGTTCTGGTCAGATTTACGAGCGTCGATACCGAGGTTAACGGCAACGTCAACGCTTTCGTTGAACTTAGCAGTGGCCAGCTCTTTCAGCAGGGCAATAGCTTCGTTGATGTCGTACTGTTTAGTTGCATCAACTTTGTCACGGATCACGCGCATACGCTTGGTCAGTTTAGCCATTTCTTAGTCCTCCACTACCAGGCCCATGGAACGTGCAGTACCTTCGATGGAGCGAGTCATCGCTTCAATGTCGGCACCAGTCATGTCGGCAGCTTTGGTCTGCGCGATTTCCTGCAGCTGAGCGCGGGAAATTTTACCTACTTTGTCTTTGTTCGGCTTGCCGGAACCAGACTTGATACCAGCCGCTTTCTTCAGCAGAACTGCTGCTGGAGGCGTTTTGGTAATGAAGGTGAAAGAACGGTCAGCGTAAACGGTGATAACAACCGGAATTGGCAGACCTTTTTCGATGGAATCAGTTTTTGCGTTGAACGCTTTGCAGAATTCCATGATGTTCACACCCTGCTGACCCAGAGCTGGACCAACTGGTGGACTTGGGTTTGCCATACCAGCTGCAACCTGCAGCTTAACGTAGGCTTGGACTTTCTTAGCCATTCTAAAATCCTCAATGTGGGTGATAGCGCCTCTAAGAGGCTCCCCGTGATATAAAAATTCGTTTTACAGGCATGCGCCCATAAAAACAAAAGGCGCGAAATTGTATGTCAATTTCGCGCCCTATGCAACGATTAGATCGGTGCTTTTTTGATCGCAGCCTTACGCTTTCTCTACCTGCGCAAAGTCCAGTTCTACCGGGGTCGCACGACCGAAGATAGAGACGGAAACTTTCAGGCGAGACTTCTCGTAATCCACTTCTTCAACCACGCCGTTGAAGTCAGCGAATGGACCGTCGCTAACGCGAACCATTTCACCCGGTTCAAACAGCGTTTTCGGACGCGGCTTATCACCAACCTGCTGCAGGCGGTTCATAATCGCATCAACTTCTTTGTCGCTGATTGGTGCCGGACGGTCAGAGGTACCGCCGATAAAGCCCATTACGCGCGGAACGCTACGCACCAGATGCCAGCTCGCGTCGTTCATCACCATCTGAACTAACACGTACCCTGGGAAGAATTTGCGCTCGCTCTTGCGACGCTGGCCGCCACGAATTTCGACCACTTCTTCGGTCGGAACCATGACTTCGCCAAACAGCTCTTCCATGTTGTGTAATTTGATATGCTCGCGCAGCGAAGTCGCTACACGGCCTTCAAAACCGGAAAACGCCTGAACGACGTACCAACGCTTTTTAGGTGCTTCAGACATCTTAGAACCTCAGGCCAGTGATAAAGGATACCAGGCGAACCAGAATACCATCCAGTCCCCACAGGATCAGTGACATTACCGCAGTGACCGCAGCAACGATCAGCGTAGTGTGCAGCGTTTCCTGGCGAGTCGGCCAAATCACCTTACGAACTTCCGTTCTCGCTTCACGCGCAAACGCAACGGTCGCTTTGCCTTTCGTCGTCAACAGCGCGACACCACCCGCTGCAGCAATAATAATTACTACGGCCAGCGCACGCAGCGGCAGCATCATGTCGCGATAGAGGTAGTTGCCCACAATTGCCACAATAAGCAATACGGCAACAGCTACCCACTTCATCGCTTCCAGGCCGCGCCCGCTCCCTTGAGCTTCGGTATTCGCACTCATAAACCAACCTGTCAGAAGTATTCTACAAACATTTCCACCCCGCGAGAGCGAGGCGATCCAAACCGAAAGTAAGTTTCGGACTAAACGCCCTCTACAGAGCCTGTCTCAGCAATGATTATGGCAAAAATAATCACTGATGAGCCAGGTTCTGGTTCGACAGCGTACAAAAAGGGCATCAAATGATGCCCTTTTATTGCGCATTGCGTCAAATGTTATCAGCAATTAGCTCATTACTTTGGCAACAACACCCGCGCCAACGGTACGACCGCCTTCACGGATTGCGAAACGCAGACCGTCGTCCATCGCGATTGGGTGGATCAGAGTCACAACCATCTTGATGTTGTCGCCTGGCATTACCATCTCAACGCCTTCTGGCAGTTCGATGGTACCGGTCACGTCAGTAGTACGGAAGTAGAACTGTGGACGGTAGCCTTTGAAGAACGGAGTATGACGGCCGCCTTCGTCTTTGGACAGAATGTACACTTCAGATTCGAACTTGGTGTGCGGCTTGATAGAGCCTGGCTTAGCCAGAACCTGACCACGTTCGATTTCTTCACGTTTGATACCACGCAGCAGAACACCAACGTTCTCACCAGCACGGCCTTCGTCCAGCAGTTTGCGGAACATTTCAACGCCGGTACAGGTAGACTTAGCAGTGTCTTTGATACCAACGATTTCAACTTCTTCACCAACTTTGATGATACCGCGCTCTACACGACCGGTAACAACGGTACCACGACCGGAGATGGAGAATACGTCTTCGATTGGCAGCAGGAACGGCTTGTCGATAGCACGTTCTGGTTCTGGGATGTAAGAATCCAGGAAGCCAGCCAGTTCGATGATTTTCGCTTCCCACTCTGCGTCGCCTTCCAGCGCTTTCAGAGCAGAACCACGGATGATTGGGGTATCGTCGCCTGGGAAGTCGTACTGAGACAGAAGTTCACGAACTTCCATTTCAACCAGTTCCAGCAGCTCTTCGTCATCAACCATGTCACATTTGTTCAGGAACACGATGATGTAAGGAACGCCTACCTGACGACCCAGCAGGATGTGCTCACGAGTCTGTGGCATAGGGCCATCAGTCGCAGCAACAACCAGGATCGCGCCGTCCATCTGCGCAGCACCGGTGATCATGTTTTTAACATAGTCGGCGTGGCCTGGGCAGTCTACGTGTGCGTAGTGGCGAGTCGGGGTGTCATATTCAACGTGGGAAGTGTTGATGGTGATACCACGAGCTTTTTCTTCTGGTGCGTTATCGATCTGGTCGAAAGCACGAGCAGCACCGCCGTAGGTTTTAGCCAGTACGGTAGTGATTGCAGCAGTCAGGGTAGTTTTACCATGGTCAACGTGGCCGATAGTACCGACGTTGACGTGCGGTTTGGTACGTTCAAATTTTTCTTTAGACATCGATAGTCCCTCTAATACACGGATAAATCGGTGATATCACCACATCAACCAGACAAAACGCCTGAAATGTTGAATGCATTAATTTAAACAGAGAGAAACGGGAGGGAGAAGAGAAGTGGTGCTGATACCCAGAGTCGAACTGGGGACCTCACCCTTACCAAGGGTGCGCTCTACCAACTGAGCCATATCAGCACGTCTGGAGCGGGCAGCGGGAATCGAACCCGCATCATCAGCTTGGAAGGCTGAGGTAATAGCCATTATACGATGCCCGCATCCTAAAACTCGGCTACCCAGTTCTTTCTGTGCCAAAAAAAAGAGATTGCTCTCTTTTCTTTGTTTGAGTTCGTCATTTTACCGACCAACTCTGGCTTCGCAATGCTTAGCCGGAAAGTGGTGGTGGGGGAAGGATTCGAACCTTCGAAGTCTGTGACGGCAGATTTACAGTCTGCTCCCTTTGGCCGCTCGGGAACCCCACCAGGTACTTGATGGTGCCGACTACCGGAATCGAACTGGTGACCTACTGATTACAAGTCAGTTGCTCTACCTACTGAGCTAAGTCGGCATCAAGTAGCGCGCATTCTATGGAGACCTGCGGCGACATGCAACTAAAAATTTGCATAAAATGTTCTATCGCTCATGTTTTGTGCACTCAAGCGTAAAAACTCAGCAAAACGGTACTTTCATGAACAAAAATAGCGCAATTCTCTCTGTTCTCTGTGGCTTGCTGATGCTATTTCATGCCCGCGAATGCCAGACTACCTGTCGTCATTAGCAGCTGCACTTCTTTACTATCACCTATTACTTACGCCCACCGGTTAAGTTGGCAACAAACTCCGGGGTTTTCTCACGAAAGCACCACTCATTTGGATTTTTTCTTCTTTTTATATTCCATCTGGTGTTAACCTCCTGCCCATTGTCCTGATTAACTGAATGTGAAGCGTCGCGTGTTATCAGCGTGGCAGCCAGAACATGCTTATGAGAAAACAAGAGCAAACGTTAATGACACCTTATCTACAGTTCAATCGTAGCCAGTGGGCGGCGCTGCGCGATTCCGTGCCTATGACCCTGACTGAAGGCGAAATTACACGCTTAAAAGGTATCAACGAAGATCTGTCGCTGGAGGAAGTGGCGGAGATCTATTTGCCTTTGTCACGTTTACTGAACTTCTATATTAGTTCTAACCTGCGTCGTCAGGCAGTGCTGGAGCAGTTCCTTGGCACCAACGGCCAGCGTATTCCTTATATCATTAGTATCGCTGGCAGCGTGGCGGTAGGTAAAAGCACGACCGCACGCGTACTGCAGGCGTTGCTGAGCCGCTGGCCCGAACATCGCCGCGTTGAACTCATCACCACCGATGGCTTCCTTCATCCAAATGAGGTGTTGAAAGAGCGCGGGCTGATGAAGAAGAAAGGCTTCCCGCAATCGTACGATATGCATCGCCTGGTGAAGTTTGTCTCTGACCTGAAGTCAGGGGTGCCCGACGTCACCGCACCGGTCTATTCCCATCTTATTTATGATGTTATTCCTGACGGTGATAAAACGGTTACCCATCCAGATATATTAATTCTCGAAGGACTTAACGTGCTGCAGAGCGGAATGGACTATCCACACGATCCGCATCATGTATTTGTTTCTGACTTCGTTGATTTCTCTATTTATGTTGATGCCCCTGAGAAGCTATTACAGTCCTGGTATATCAACCGTTTCCTGAAATTCCGTGAAGGTGCATTTACCGACCCAGATTCTTATTTCCATAACTATGCCCAGCTTTCTGAAGAAGAGGCGGTTAACGTGGCCACGTCATTATGGAATGAGATTAACCTCATAAATTTAAACGAGAATATCTTACCAACGCGTGAGCGCGCGAGTCTGATCCTGACCAAAAGCGCCAACCACTCCGTTGAGCAGGTTCGTCTGCGGAAATAATCGTGATAAAAGAAAAGGGAGCCGAAGCTCCCTTTTTTATTCTGCGCTACGCAGCGAAATTTCGCCGCCCATCCAGGGTTTTATCACCCCGTCCTGCTCCAGCAATAATGCCCCTTGCATATCAATGCCGCGAGAAATACCAAATATCTCTTTATCGCCGATAATTAACTTAACCGGGCGATTTATAAAGTTATCTAATTTATCCCAGCGAGAAAGATAAGGCGCTAGCCCTTCCTGTTCGAAGAGGTGCAAGGCGTCGTGCAGCTCGTTAATCAAGCGCGCTGCCAGCACGTTGCGGTCGATAACGATGCCGGCTTCCTGTAGGTTGATCCAACCTTGATTAATCACATCGTTTTCAACACGGCGCATGACCAGGTTAATCCCGGCACCAATAACAATCTGCGCGGCATCACCGGTTTTACCGGTTAGCTCAACCAGAATGCCAGCCAGTTTGCGGTCATTCAGGTAAAGATCATTTGGCCACTTCACCCGTACCTTATCGGCGCCCAGGCTCTGTAATACTTCCGCCATGATGATACCGATAACCAGGCTCAGGCCAATCGCCGCTGCCGGCCCCTGCTCTAAGCGCCAGTACATGGAGAGATAGAGGTTCGCCCCAAACGGTGAGAACCACTTACGGCCACGACGGCCTCGACCTGCCTGCTGGTATTCCGCAACACAGGCATCGCCGGATTTCAATTCACTAATGCGGTCGAGTAGATATTGGTTCGTGGAGTCGATAACCGGGAGTACTGATACGTCACCGTAGTCGACAGCCTGGCGAATGCGCTCTGCTTCCAGTAATTGAATTGGCTCCGGCAGGCAGTACCCTTTGCCAGGTACGGTAAAGACATCAACACCCCAGTCACGTAAGGTCTGGATATGTTTGTTGATCGCCGCGCGGCTCATGCCAAGCGTCTCGCCCAACTGCTCGCCGGAGTGGAAATCACCGTCGGCCAGCAGAGAGATGAGCGTTAATGGCACCGTATTGTCTTTCATTTGATTACCTCAACCGCACTCACTTCACCTGCGCGTCCGATAAAACGGACTTCAGGCTCAAGCCAGACGTTAAATTTGTCGCCCACCTGCTGGCGGACATGGTGCGCTAGCTTAACCACATCGCTACTCTGCGCGTGGTCGACGTTAACCAGTACCAGCGCCTGTTGTTGATGAACAGCAGCACCGCCCTCAATATGACCCTTTAGCTGACACTGATCGATAAGCCATCCTGCAGCCAGCTTAACGCTGCCGTCAGCCTGCGGATAATGCGGCGCTTTCGGGAAGTTCGTCAGCAGCGCTTCGGCATAGCCGGCGCTCACTACCGGGTTCTTAAAGAAGCTACCCGCGTTACCGTTGATCTTTGGATCCGGCAACTTAGTCATGCGCATGTGGCAAACGGAGTCGAACACTTCACGCGGAGTCACTGTTTTCGGATCAAGTCGCGTAAGATCGCCGTACGTAAGCACCGGTTTCCACTCTTTTGCCAGTCGGAAGCCTACGGCAACAATCGCAAAACGATCCTGATAATCGTGCTTAAAGATACTGTCACGATAGCCAAACTGACACTCTTCCGCACTAAGGCGCTGACGTTCACCGCTTACCAATTCGATGCAATCGACATATTCACAGACATGCTGCAGTTCAACGCCGTAGGCGCCGATGTTCTGAATTGGGGATGACCCCGCACAGCCAGGAATAAGCGCTAGGTTTTCAAGGCCAGGCATACCGTTATCCAGCGCATAACGCACCAGACTATGCCAGTTTTCCCCCGCGCCAACGTGCAGATGCCATGCATCAGCCGTTTCGCTCACCTCGATACCTTTCAGGCGGTTAAGGATCACCGTGCCGGAATAATCTTCCAGAAACAGGACGTTACTTCCTTCACCCAGGATCATAACAGGCAGCCCTTCACGGGTAGAGTGCTGCCAGGCGCTCAGTAATTGTTGTTCATTTTCAGCGCATACGATGTGCTTTGCACAATGGTCAATGCCGAAGGTGTTCCAGGGTTTTAGGGAGTGGGTCATAGCTGCTTTCCTGATGCTGAATCGACGATAGTTTACCGTATCTGCTCGGGGAAGGCTTGCGGTTATATAGAGGGGGAGGCGGCATAATAATGTAGCCCGGGCGAACGGAGTGACCCCGGGATTTTCACCGTTCTTTCACTTTCCGCAGACGCAAAAAAGCCCATCCGTCAGGATGGGCTTCTTCACTAATTGATGCCTGGCAGTTCCCTACTCTCGCATGGGGAGACCCCACACTACCATCGGCGCT
>NZ_VDAG01000057.1:0-929 GCF_019584505.1 Kluyvera sp. EC_51
GCATTTTATTATGGTGATCCCCTGGGCGAAATGCGCCTGGTAAGCAGAGTTTTTGAAATGTAAGGCCTTTGAATAAGACAAAAGGCTGCCTCATCGCTAACTTTGCAACAGTGCCCTTACGACTACTTTCTGACTTCCTTCGTGACTTGCCCTAAGCATGTTGTAGTGCGATACTTGTAATGACATTTGTAATTACAAGAGGTGTAAGACATGGGTAGCATTAACCTGCGTATTGACGATGAACTTAAAGCGCGTTCTTACGCCGCGCTTGAAAAAATGGGCGTAACTCCTTCTGAAGCGCTTCGTCTCATGCTCGAGTATATCGCTGACAATGAACGCTTGCCGTTCAAACAGACACTCCTGAGTGATGAAGATGCTGAACTTGTGGAGATAGTGAAAGAACGGCTTCGTAATCCTAAGCCAGTACGTGTGACGCTGGATGAACTCTGATGGCGTATTTTCTGGATTTTGACGAGCGGGCACTAAAGGAATGGCGAAAGCTGGGCTCGACGGTACGTGAACAGTTGAAAAAGAAGCTGGTTGAAGTACTTGAGTCACCCCGGATTGAAGCAAACAAGCTCCGTGGTATGCCTGATTGTTACAAGATTAAGCTCCGGTCTTCAGGCTATCGCCTTGTATACCAGGTTATAGACGAGAAAGTTGTCGTTTTCGTGATTTCTGTTGGGAAAAGAGAACGCTCGGAAGTATATAGCGAGGCGGTCAAACGCATTCTCTGAACCAAAGCATGACATCTCTGTTTCGCACCGAAGGTGACACTTCTGCTTTGCGTTGACATTCGGTGTTATCCAGGCGGGGCTTTGTTGAATAAATCGAACTTTTGCTGAGTTGAAGGATCAGATCACGCATCCTCCCGACAACACAGACCATTCCGTGGCAAAGCAAAAGTTCAGAATCACCAACTGGTCCAC
>NZ_VDAG01000058.1:0-231 GCF_019584505.1 Kluyvera sp. EC_51
TACAGCCGGGCAGTGACGTCATCGTCTGCGCGGAAATGGACGAACAGTGGGGATACGTCGGGGCTAAATCGCGCCAGCGCTGGCTGTTTTACGCGTATGACAGGCTCCGGAAGACAGTTGTTGCGCACGTATTCGGTGAACGCACTATGGCGACGCTGGGGCGTCTTATGAGCCTGCTGTCACCCTTTGACGTGGTGATATGGATGACGGATGGCTGGCCGCTGTATGAAT
>NZ_VDAG01000059.1:0-1095 GCF_019584505.1 Kluyvera sp. EC_51
TGAATAAATCGAACTTTTGCTGAGTTGAAGGATCAGATCGGCTTTGTTGAATAAATAAGATTTCGTGCGAACGACTCTGTAGCTGGCTGGATTTTCAGGCAATACGCACGCTTTCTGGCATCCCAGCCTTTGTCATCCTGTTCAACGCACGCACCATGGCCATAGCTTCCGCTACCTGACCATCGTAGTCACGCAGCGTCAGTGAATCTCCCAACAACAGCTTCATTCTGTACATTGCCGTTTCCGCTATCGAGCGACGGTTATATTCCGTTGTCCATTTCCACCGTGCATTGCTTCCGCTCAGCCGCTGATTAGCAACGGCACGGTTGCGGTCTGCGTACTCACCGGGCCAGTAACCTGCTCCTTTTCGGGGAGGAATAAGCGCGCTGATTTTTTTGCGGCGCAGTTCATCGTGACAAAGCCGGGTATCGTAAGCCCCGTCTGCCGCGGCTGCCCTGATTTTTCTGTGAGTCTGCCGGATAAGGCCCGGGAAGGCTTCTGAGTCCGTGACGTTATTCAGCGACAGGTCTGCACAGACAACTTCATGTGTGTTGCTGTCAACAGCAAGATGCAACTTTCGCCAGATACGACGGCGCTCTTTGCCGTGCTTTCTGACTTTCCATTCGCCTTCACCAAAGACCTTCAGCCCGGTGGAATCAATCACCAGGTGTGCGATTTCACCCCGGGTGGACGTTTTGAAACTGACATTAACCGACTTTGCCCGCTTACTGACACTGGTGTAATCCGGGCAGCGCAACGGAACGTTCATCAGGGCAAAAATGGAATCAATAAAACCCTGCGCAGCCCGCAGGGTCAGCCGGAATACGCGTTTAATCACCAGAACGGTGGTGATGGCGAGATCAGAATAGCGCTGGGGCCTTCCTCGTGATGAAGGCGTTGCCGACTCATACCAGGCCTGAATCGCCTCATCATCCAGCCAGAAAGTGAGGGAGCCACGGTTGATGAGAGCTTTGTTGTAGGTGGACCAGTTGGTGATTCTGAACTTTTGCTTTGCCACGGAATGGTCTGTGTTGTCGGGAGGATGCGTGATCTGATCCTTCAACTCAGCAAAAGTTCGATTTATTCAACAAAGCC
>NZ_VDAG01000060.1:0-407 GCF_019584505.1 Kluyvera sp. EC_51
GTGCGAGGGCATCAGCCCCGGCACGCAGCCGCGATTTTCATCGCAACTGCATGAATTAAAAGAAAAAAAATGAATGTTTCGTTTTCACGAGTAATACCCAGGTATTAAAAACCCACTGTAATTACATGAAAATAAAGAAATAAAAGGTAATACCGGCGTATTACCACGTACGCGGGCAAGCGAAAAAGCTATAACGCTTCCCGGCCGACAGGCGGCCCAGAATCCACAGGGGCATGCAGGATCTCTTCAGTAACCTTCGCCATTAAATCAAAAAGGTCATATTCGCCGGGAAGCTGCGTATCAGTCGAACCCCGTTGCTCATCATATTCAGATGGCATGGGGTGATATCCAGTAGCAGAGAGGTTGTTAGCGGGTTTCGGGGCGCAGCCCTGAACCAGTCACGTAGC
>NZ_VDAG01000061.1:0-117130 GCF_019584505.1 Kluyvera sp. EC_51
GTGGACCAGTTGGTGATTCTGAACTTTTGCTTTGCCACGGAATGGTCTGTGTTGTCGGGAGGATGCGTGATCTGATCCTTCAACTCAGCAAAAGTTCGATTTATTCAACAAAGCCAAATGAAAGCAGAAGGGCAGCGCTGGCTAGCAGCCTGAGGCTGGAGCGTTGATGCGCGGCTGTCGCCGAGGCGGGCCGCGCTGAATGTGCGAAAAATATGCCCTGACACCGATATTTTTATATCGATATTAATATGTTTGTCAGGCGTTTCTCATACTAAAATATATTCACTGCGCTAAAGTGGTATTAATTACTGATCTGGAATAACGCAACAATTGTTAAATTTCATGGTCGCTGAGGCACATAAGGATAAGTTCTGTTACGGTCAGTAATGTAAACTGTTTGTTTATTAAAAGACCGTGACTATTATGATTTTAGTTAATTTGTTTTTACGCTGCTTCTTTTTATCGCTGGCGACCGGCGCGGCTATTTTATGCCTGCATATCGATGTCAATATTCTCAAAAATACCCTGTCTGAGGTCTCGCTCTCCGAGATTGTTCAGGAGACTATCCTCTTGCTTATCGTCCTGATCCACCTCGTGGCGGCACGTAAGCAACCCGATATGCGTCAATGTAATACCCTGATTGCTGGCTTCTTTATGGCCATGCTGATCCGCGAACTCGACGGCATTTTTGACCTGATCCACCACGGCAGTTGGGTATGGTTTGCACTGGCGGTCAGTATTACGGCGCTTATCTACGCGTTTCGACAGCCTCAGCGGGTATTACATCAACTCACTCTGTATACAGCAAAACCCGCCTTCGGGATGATGCTCGCGGGATTATTAGCCACCCTGGTGTTTTCTCGCCTGTTTGGTATGTCGTTGCTCTGGCACTCCCTGCTGCAGGATGGCTACGTTCGGGAGGTGAAAAATATGGTGGAAGAGGGGACGGAACTCTTTGGCTATATTCTCTGCCTGGCGGCTTCGGTAGAAATATTTCGTCGGCAGAAAGCAGGCCACCGTTAAATTTTCCACCCAATAAATCATCGCGTTTACGGGCCTCCTATGGGAGGCCTTTTTCGTACCCGTCGCCGGGCGAAAGCACGACCCCAGAGCAAGTGACCGGCGTTTTCGCAGAGGGCACCGTTTTATGCGCGAAAGAGGTCTGAAGAGTAAGCGTATGTTTTGCGCCGCTTAATAATTGCAGGTAGGATGCTTCGCGGCAGTTTTATCCCTACGCAGAATGACGGGAAAAACCGCGCGGGTTGTCGTGGATAGGCGTTCCGTATTCATTCGATAACCTTATGCATTCCATACATCAGACAGGTACAGGGTAATAATGGAAACACAACACTCACAGGCCGCGGAGCAACGCGCGGCAAAACGACGCTGGCTGAACGCCCACGAAGAGGGTTATCACAAGGCGATGGGCAACCGACAGGTACAGATGATCGCCATCGGCGGCGCTATCGGTACCGGTTTGTTCCTCGGCGCAGGTGCGCGTTTGCAAATGGCAGGTCCGGCGCTGGCGCTGGTTTACCTGGTTTGCGGCATCTTCTCGTTCTTTATTCTTCGCGCGCTGGGTGAACTGGTATTACACCGCCCGTCGAGCGGCAGCTTCGTCTCCTATGCCCGTGAGTTTCTCGGCGAAAAGGCCGCCTATGTGGCGGGCTGGATGTACTTCGTCAACTGGGCGATGACCGGCATTGTTGATATCACCGCAGTGGCGCTCTATATGCACTACTGGGGCGCGTTTGGTGACGTGCCGCAGTGGGTGTTTGCGCTGGGCGCGCTGGCGATTGTCGGCACCATGAACATGATTGGCGTGAAGTGGTTCGCCGAGATGGAGTTCTGGTTTGCGCTGGTGAAAGTGCTGGCGATTGTGGTGTTCCTCGTCGTCGGGACCGTGTATCTGGGCAGCGGCAAACCGCTGGACGGCAATGCCACCGGCTTCCATCTGATAACCGACAACGGCGGCTTCTTCCCGCATGGCCTGCTGCCTGCGCTGGTGCTGGTGCAGGGCGTGGTATTTGCCTTTGCCTCCATTGAACTGGTCGGTACCGCAGCGGGCGAGTGTAAAGACCCGCAGACCATGGTGCCGCGCGCCATCAACAGCGTTATCTGGCGTATCGGCCTGTTCTACGTGGGTTCGGTGGTGCTGCTGGTGTTGCTGCTGCCGTGGACGGCTTATCAGGCGGGGCAGAGTCCGTTTGTGACCTTCTTCTCTAAGCTCGGCGTGCCTTACATCGGTAGCATCATGAACATCGTGGTACTGACGGCGGCGCTCTCAAGCCTTAACTCGGGCCTCTACTGCACCGGGCGTATCTTACGCTCGATGGCGATGGGCGGTTCCGCACCGAAGTTTATGAGCAAAATGAGCCGCCAGCACGTGCCGTACGCAGGCATTATGGCGACGCTGGTAGTCTACGTGGTGGGCGTGTTCCTGAACTATCTGGTGCCGTCTCAGGTCTTTGAAATCGTGCTGAACTTCGCTTCGCTGGGCATTATCGCTTCGTGGGCGTTTATCATGGTGTGCCAGCTGCGCCTGCGTAAGGCCATCAAAGAAGGCAAGGCCGCGGACGTGAACTTCAAGCTGCCGGGCGCGCCGTTTACCTCCTGGTTGACGCTGCTGTTCCTGCTGAGCGTGCTGGTACTGATGGCGTTCGATTATCCGAACGGCACCTACACCATCGCCTCGCTGCCGCTGATTGCTATTCTGCTGGTGGCCGGATGGTTCGGGGTTCGTAAGCGTGTAGCGGAAATTCACAGCACCGCACCGTAATCTACGATAAGGCCTGACGTTGTCAGGCCTTTTTCCTGGCAGCTAAAAGCTCATGGCTAACCCCACGCCATAGCCGCTGGTGCCGTTGCCAAACATATAGCGCGCCACCAGACGCGTGCGGGTAATAAAGACCGGGTACTTACTGCTGTCCATCTCAATCCCAATCCCTACCGAGCTCAAACTATCAAACCCTAACGTGCCGCGCTGTTCGCCGAGGTACTCGGTATGCGCGCCTTCCAGCACGTAGCGCACCGGGCTTTTCAGCAGCGTCCAGTCGAAAAGCGGGGCGCGACGGCGCAGATAAAGCCCGAGGTTTTGTGCCGTGGCACTGCCCTCAACGGCGCTGGAGGTGTTGCCGAAGGTTTGCAGATTCATGCCCGTGTAGCGCAACTCAACGTCAATATCCTGCGCCGGGGAGACCAGCTCATAGTCGAGCATTAACGAACCGCCCAGGCCATAGGCGTTGAGCCGGCCGCCGTCGAGAAAGTCATACTCGGCGTTGCGATGCCGTTCCAGCGCCCATTTTCCGACCCGCAGATCGCTCGCCATCGTGCCGAGCATCACGTTGGCAATCGGACGCAGCACCAGGTTGCCGCCCCAGCGGTCGCGGTGCAGATTAAAATCCCAGCCGATACCGCCGGTGGCCGTCAGGCTGTTCCATTTGGTCGGAATACGTCGACTTTGGTCGCCATCGCTGATGACGAACTGCGGGTCGTAGCGGCTGTAGCCCATCGCCCCTTCGAGATAAAGCGGAAACGTGTCGCCCATCGTTGCGCCGCCGCCAAACTGGGTGATCGACAGCTCGGTTTTATCGTCGGAGCCCGAACCGATATTGAGGTCGCTGGCGGTAATATCCGGCACAATCATGTAGCTCATCAGCGTCAGCACCGCATCGGCCCGCTGCTTAATGCGCTGACCGTCCGCCGCTTGCAGCGCGGTGCTGAAGGTTAGCGAAGTCAGCAGAAGCATGAACATGCCGGGAAATGCCGCGATCATGGTCGGTGAAGCCTCAATCGGGTGATAATGGATTAACTATAGAGCAGGATCCCGCCGCAGTAAGACAAAACCTTACACTCGCGGCCTTGCGCATTGTTGAGGATTGTTTATGATTCGGCTGTTCTGAAACGTCTGGTAATTTATGCGTAATCGTCGGCTTCTTGCTAAAGGGTTCTTGATAGTGACCTGCCTCGCCATGGCGCTTTGCCTGGTGCAGCGGGCGGTCTATCTGCACCATTTTCTTGAGCAGGTCGGCAACCCGGTTCAGACTCTCTCCACGCCGGCAACGGACGAATCCCAGGTTGGGCCTTCGCCGTGCCAGCTTAGCGCCAACTCGCTGTTGTGCGCGCAGCCCATTTTCTTCGACGGCGCGCTGCCTGCCGTTATCATCTTCCTGGCCCTGATTCAGCTATTCGCTGAAGTGCGTACGTTTGTCTTCCGCGACGTGCCCAGACGGCCGCCCACGCTTCGCATACACCTCAAAAACTGCGTTTTCCGTGAATGAATCATCGTCCTGACGACGATTGATTATTTAATTCACGGAGAAAAAACATGTTGAATATCTTCAGGGGATTACTCCTCCTGTTGCTGGCCTGCGTGGGTACCGCTCACGCAGCCGATACCGGGTGGCTCACGTCCCCGCAAAATGACCACGCTAAGATTCGTTTCCAGGCGGAAAGAGGGCAGGACCGCCTGTATGGCTTGCTGAGCGTTGAGCTACAGTCCGGCTGGAAAACCTACTGGCGATCGCCGGGAGAAGGGGGCGTGGCGCCCGAAATTCACTGGAAAAACGGTGAAAAGGCGCAGTGGTACTGGCCGGTGCCGTCGCGCTTTGATATTTCGGGGCTGACCACCCAGGGCTACCATAACCGGGTGGTGATTCCGATGATCATCACCGGGAATCCGGGGGATGTGCTGGACGGCACGCTGACGCTCTCAACCTGCAGCAACGTCTGTTTATTAACGGACTACCCGCTGCATCTTGATTTTAACCAGCCGGTCGACGGCCAGTTCCAGGACGCGTTCGAGCAGGCAATGCGCACCATCCCGGCGGAAAAGGGTATTTCGGAGGATCTTGCGGCGCACCTTGAGGGCGATCGTCTGGTGATCACCGGCACTACTGCGGGAACGTGGCGTTCCCCGGAAATCTATTTTGACCCGATGGACGGCGGCATTATTCCCGGCGACCCGAGTATCAAAATGCACGGTGCGGAGCTGGTTGTGAGTGCGCCGGTGACGGACGAGTGGGGCGAAAAACCGGCAACGCTCGCGGGGAAAACGCTCTCCTTTGTCCTCACCAGCGACGGAAAAGCCCAGCAAACCACCCTGACAGTAGGGGCCGATCAAACCGCCAATGCGCCCGATGCAGCCAGCGTCAGTATCATGCAGATGTTGCTGTTCGCGCTGCTCGGCGGGTTTATCCTCAACCTGATGCCCTGCGTCCTGCCGGTAATGGGGATGAAGCTGAGCGCGGTGCTCCACGCCGGGTCGGATACGCGCAGTATCCGTCTGCGATTCCTCGCGACCAGCGCCGGGATCCTTGTCTCCTTTGCGCTGCTGGCGACGATGGTCACGGTGCTGAAGCTGACCGGTGCGGCGCTGGGCTGGGGGATCCAGTTCCAGAACCCGTGGTTTATTGGCCTGATGGTCGCCGTCACCTTTATCTTCGCGCTGAACCTGTTCGGCACCTTTGCCGTGCTGCTGCCGTCATCCATGGTCGGCAGGATGGCCACCGCCGGTGGCAACGGAATGCTGGGCAGTTTCTTCGAGGGGATGTTTGCCACGCTGCTGGCCACACCGTGTTCGGCGCCGTTCCTCGGCACCGCCGTGGCCTTTGCGCTGGGGGCTCCGCTTCAGGATCTCTGGCTTATTTTTATCGCGCTTGGTATCGGGATGGCGATTCCCTGGCTGTTGGTGGCGCTGCTGCCAAAAACCGCTGCGCTATTACCACGTCCAGGGCGCTGGATGGCGATGCTGAAAACTATTCTGGCGCTGATGATGCTGGCTTCAAGCCTGTGGCTGGCGTCGCTGCTGAGCCTGCATTTGGGTGACCGGGTCAGCGATATGGTGATTCTGCTGCTGGCCATCGTGGCGCTGGTGGCCGTTCTGTTCACCGGCCCGCGCAGCGGTGCGTCGTTCTATCTGGCGGTGATTTTGCTCACCGGCCTTGGCGGCTATCAGCTGCGTGGGCTGATTCAGTCGCCGTCAGCCTCGTCCACCGAGGCCAGCGCGGACATTCGCTGGCAGCCGCTCAGCGAAGCGGCGATTGATCAGGCGCTGGCACAGGGGAAACGCGTTTTCGTGGATATCTCCGCCGACTGGTGCGTGACCTGCAAGGTGAATGAAATGCGCGTGCTGAACCAGCCGGAGATCGTCGCGGCGCTGAATGCCCCTGATGTGGTGGCGCTGCGCGGTGACTGGAGCAAGCCTTCCGCATCGATCGCCGCCTTCCTGCAAAAGCGCAACCGCTACGCCATCCCCTTCAATGAAATCTACGGGCCGGGCCAGCCCGAGGGCGAGATCCTCTCGCCGCTGCTGGACCAACAAACGCTGCTTGCCGCCCTGAAACATGCCAAAGGTTAATGAATCATGAAATACACGCTTCTGTTTACGCTTTTAATGACCGCCTCACTGCAGGCCGTTGCCGCGCCAGCGCTTACGCCAGCCCAGGAGGCTCGCGTCCAGGAATTAGTGCAGGAGACGCTGCTTAAACACCCGGAAATTCTGGCCGCTGCGGCAGAAAAGCTGGATCAGCAAAGCGCCGAGGCCAGCCAGCAGCAGATGAAATCGGTCATCGCGCAGAACAGCGATTTTCTCTACCGCGACCCCAACTCCCCGCGTATCGGGGCGGCGAAACCGCGTCTGACGCTGGTGGTCTTTACCGACTATAACTGCCCATACTGCAAGAAATTTGATCCTTATCTGGAGAAGATCGTGGCGAAATACCCGGACGTTGCCGTGGTGTTCAAATTCCTGCCTTACCGCTCGGAAAGCTCGGTGACGTCGGCCCGGGATGCGCTCACCGTCTGGCGTACTCACCCGGAGCAGTTTATGAAGTTTAACGACCTGCTGATGGCGAAAAAGGGTTATCACGACGATGCCAGCATCGCCCAGGCCAAGCAGAAAGCGGGCGTGGTGGTGAATGAACCGGACAGCGAGAGCTTTGAGACGGTGAAGAAAAGCCTCGCGCTGGCGCAGCAGTTGGGTATTCAGGGTACGCCCGCCACGCTAATTGGCGATGAAATGCTCTCCGGCTGGGTTCCTTATGAGCAGTTTGATGCTATGGTCAGCGACGCGCTGAAAAAACAGTAAATTCACTTTCGGGGGAGCGATCCCCCGTTCAGAGAGAGACGATGATGAAATCGATTATTCTAACGTCACTGGCGCTGCTCCCGGCGTTCGCCTACGCCAGCGCGCCGCTTCCCGATATCGTGAAGCGCTTTAGCGAACAGCAGAACATCACCATCATTAAAGAGGTGGAGGCCCCCGGCGGGCTGAAAAGCTGGGTCGGGAAGTATCAGGATATGGGGGTGAACCTGTTCCTGACCCCTGACGGCAAGCACGTGGTATCGGGGTACCTTTATGACGACAAAGGTAAAAACCTGAGTGAAGGCTACTTTACCGAAGCGATTTACGTACCGATGGGCCAGGAGATGTGGAAAACGCTCAATAGCGCCCACGCGCTGAAGGAGGGGGCCGATACCGCGCCGAGAAAGGTGTTTGTGTTTGCCGATCCTTTCTGCCCTTACTGCAAAACTTTCTGGGCGGCGGCGCAGCCGTGGGTTGAGGCGGGTCACGTCCAGCTCAATATCCTGCTGGTGGCCTTCCTGAACCCGAAAAGCGGGCGCAACGCGACGGCCATTCTTAATGCGGCGGATCCGGTAGCGGCCTGGCGGGATTACGAGTTGTCCAACGGTAAGAAATTGCCGCGTTTTGACGGCGTCACGCCGCGCGAAACCTTCAATCTGCTGCAACAGCATCAGAAGATGATGGATGACTTAGGCGCGAACGCCACGCCGGCGATTTACTATATGAACGACAAGAACGAGCTGCAGCAGGTGGTGGGGATGCCTGATGAGAAACAGCTTGAGGCGATGTTTGGTCCTAAACCCTGATATGACGCGTAGCCCCCTCTCCCCAAAGGGGCGAGGGGACCGATTGGCGTCGCTGGTTTTCCCCCTCTCCCTTCCAGGGAGAGGGCCGGGGTGAGGGTAATGCGCGGAACCAGGGAACAGGGAAAAATAGCTACAATTAAGCGCTAATAAAAGCAGGTAATTTACCAAAATTACCCCTGTCAGATTATTGAATTATTCCAGGTGTACTACTTTGTGGTTATATTATTTAACTGGTATCTCAAATGACACTTATTTACATTCAGCTGGCGAATCTTTAACGGGAATAACGCTATAATGCCGCCGCTCTAAGGAAAAACATCAATCATTCATTACCAATGAGTCATATGCTATGGATAAGCAAATGTATATCATCACCCGAAGTCAACGCTATCTGCAGACCAAACCCCCTTCTACGCCATAATTGCCCCCGCTGTTTCTCACAGCATCTACTATTTTTTCTCCTTACCGCTCGACGGTTATTTTCCCTGTCTAGCGTATAGGTCACGCTGCGTCTTTCAATACGCTTATTCGTACAGCAAAATTTAAATCATAAATTTTGTTATTCTGCTGTGCGCCAAAAATAAAGGAACGTCTTTATGGAATATCATTCCAGGGACCACCATAACCAAAATATATCGCTGCCCAGCGGCGAACACATTGAACGCCTGATTACGGACGTTTATTCGGCCCTGCGCTCCGAGCAAGAGGGTGCCGTTTCGACGGTCTATCCGGCGTTAACCCGCGTCGACCCGAACCTGTTTGGCATCTACCTCAAAGGCGTGGACGGCTACGAGTTCTCCATCGGTGACGTGGAGACCGAGTTCACTATCATGAGCATCTCCAAGCCCTTTATCTTTGCGCTGGTGTGCCAGGCCATTGGGCCGCAGGCGGCGCGCGAACGGCTTGGCGTCAACGGTACCGGGATGCCGTTTAACTCGGTATCGGCCATTGAGCAGTCGACCACAAAACTGACGAACCCGATGGTTAACTCCGGTGCCATTGCCACCACCAGTTTTACGCCAGGAAAAACCAAAGAAGAGAAATGGCACTATATCTACAACGGCCTCTGTGGATTTGCCGGGCGTAAGCTGACATTAAACGAAGAAATATATCAATCCGCCTGCCAGAGTAATTATCGCAATCGCGGAATTGCCCATCTGCTTTATAGCTACGGACGCCTCGGATGTGACCCGGAAATGGCCACCGAACTCTATACCCGTCAATGCTGCCTGAATATTAATTCCCGTGATTTAGCTGTAATGGGAGCAACCCTTGCCGACGGCGGAATTAACCCGGTAACCGGAGATAAAATTATTAATAATGCCATCTGTCATTATACCCTCGCCGTGATGCTGACGTCGGGAATGTATGAAACCTCCGGTGAATGGCTATATGAAACCGGGCTGCCTGCCAAAAGCGGTATCGGTGGCGGCATTGTTGCCGTCTCACCGGGAAAATGTGCGTTAAGCGCTTTCTCTCCGCTGCTCGACGGGGCCGGAAATAGCGTTAAAGCGCAGAAAGCCATTCGATCATTATCGCGCTGTCTGGGGATGGATCTGCTGGTTGCTAAACCCTATACCGATAACCGTAGCCTAACGGCGCAGGAGTAACCAATGAGCACAATAACCGCAGAACAACAGCAGCGCTCCTGGGCACCAATGATCGCCATCGCGCTGGCCCAGGTGCTGATGTCATTTAACGTCGCTTCACTGCCGGTCGCGCTTAGTGGCATGGTCAACAGCTTTAACGTGCCGCCAACCGATATTGCCACCGGCATTATTATGTACTCGCTCTCCGTCGCCGCGTTTGTGATGGCGGGTTCGAAACTCAGCCAGCGCTTTGGCCCAGTCATCGTTTTTCGCGTGTCGGTGCTGGTCTTTGGCTGCGCGCAGATTTTCATGGTTATCAGCCAGAACGTGCAAACCATGATTGCCGCACAGGCGCTTTGCGGGCTTACCGCCGCCGCGCTGGTGCCATCGCTGGTGGCGCTGATTGCGGAAAACTACAAGGGTAAACAGCAGGCGACGGCACTCGGCTCACTTGGGTCCGCCCGTGCGGGTGCAGGCGTAGCGGCATTTCTGATTGGCGGCGTCTTTGGTACCTGGATCGGCTGGCGCCCGGTGTTTGCCGTGATGATTGTCCTGGCGCTTATCACCTTTGCCCTGAGCTTCCGTCTGCGTAAAGACGAAGGCGACCCCAGCGTGCAGATAGATGTGGTCGGCCTGCTGCTGGCTGCCAGCGCTATTGTACTGCTCTCGCTGGGATTCAATAACCTGAACGGCTGGGGTGGCCTGATGGCGAAACCCGCCGCGCCGTTTACTCTGAACGGCCTGTCACCCGCGCCGGTGATGATTGTGGTGGGCTTTATCCTGCTGCAAGGGTTTGTGATGTGGAACCGTCATATCAAACAGCGCGGCCGCACGCCGCTGATTGCGCTGGAAGTGATGGACTCGCCGTCTGAGAAAGCCGCCGTCACCGTGATGTTCGCCGTGGTGGCGCTGGAGGCGATGCTGAACTTCACCGTGCCGCTGTATATCCAGATTGTGCAAGGACGCACGCCGATGGCGACCACCGTGGCGATGCTGCCGTTCAACCTGTCGGTGTTCTTCTCCGCGCTGTTGGTGATTAAGCTGTACGACAAATTCACGCCGAAACAGATTGCCACCTCGGGGTTCATCGTCTGCTGCGCGGCGCTGGTCTGGCTCTCCTGGGTTGTCACCAATAACTGGAGTGAATGGCCGGTGATGGTGGGGCTGATTGTCTTCGGCATGGGGCAGGGTGCGCTGGTTACGCTGGTGTTCAACGTGCTGGTCAGCTCTTCACCTAAATCGTTGGCAAGCGACGTCGGGGCGCTTCGCGGCACCACCAGTAATCTGGCAAACGCCATTGGTACGGCGGTTGCGGGCGCGCTGCTGGTTGGCCTGCTCAGCGCCAGCGTGATGAAAAGCGTGGTGGCCTCGCCGGTGGTGACCGCCGAACTTCAGGCGGAGGTGAATCTGGATAACATCAACTTTGTCAGCAACGAGCGTCTGGCGACGGTGCTGGAAAATACCTCGGCAACGCCTGCGCAGGTGCAGGAAGCGATGGACATCAACGAGACGTCCAGGCTGAAGGCGCTGAAGCTCGGGATCCTGATCATGGCGCTGATCTCCGCACTGGCGATTCTCCCGGCTCGCCGACTGCCGGGCTACTCGCCGGGCAATATTCCGGTGTAGCAATACTTTCCCGGCGTTGAGGTTATTCGACATGCCTCAACGCCGTTTATCTTCGAATTAAGGATTTCATGATGACGCGTATATCTTTCTGGAAGGGCGTAATGGCGTGGGTCAAGCTCGCCTCGCTGCTTTTTTTCACCCTGTTTGTGCTTCTTGCGCTGCCGCATCTGGGCGTCGCTGGGATGAATTTCTCGGTGCAGTTTTTATCGTTCAAGCTGGTGATTGTGCTGTTTATCATCGCCTATCTGGCGTTTGTCTTTTCTTACGGGCGACTGCGCTTAAAGCGTCGTGGTTTTTTGATGGCGGGCGTGGGGCATATTCTGGTGGTGGCGGTATTTAGCCTGCTGTTCTATCCGATTGTCGGTTTTGCGATTGCGCTATTTTATCTCGTGGCGGCATATAAGTTTGCGAGCGTTAAGATTGGCTGCCAGTGCAGTGAGATGGGCTAATTATCGTGATGGGTTACCGATGCGGGCGCATCGGTAACCCATCAAGCCATCAGGACCGGTCTTTAATGCCGTCCAGCAGCTTTCTTACCCGTGGGCCAAGTATCCAGAACAGCGCCAGAATTATCAGCAGCAGCAGTGCCGACAGCCCTTTATGGTTATTGATGAGGATAAAAATCATTGCCAGTGTCAAGGCGTGAATCCTTATTGTTGTGCGTTGTGTATTTTATGCCGCGTAGGGATTAACCCCAGACGCGAATAAAGTTAGTTGCGATAGTGATAATCACCCACACCAGTAAATAATAACGGCGGGAATCATTACGTGATTCCAGGGCGGCGAAATAGTTAGCGCTATAAAATGCTGAAATAATAATGGCGACGGTGATGACAATATGCCAGACACCTTCTCTGATGCCGATAACGGCGCTAATGGAGGCAAAGCAGATAACGATAGCAATGCCGTTCAGGGCATTACACATCAACCAACCCCACAGGCTTGATGGCCTGCTAAACATCTGTTCAAGTCTTAAAACCAATTAATCATTCACCCAGTCAATATAAGAGCGCTATAAAATGCATTTTATAACCTGGCAGGGAGTTGACCAAAATCAAGTTTGATGGTTTCTATAGGGAATTAATTTGAAACTGATACATATCAATTTACGCGATATATTGTGAGTTCATGGTTGTTTTAAAAATATCAAAACCTGTAAATCACCATGATATATAAAGATAAAGTGAGGAGGGCTAGTGTTTTATTTTTAACGGCATTTTAATTTTGTTACCTATTTGGTATAGGGTTTAGTACTACTGTTTATCGAATGATAGTCACTGCCTTTATTATTATTTTAGCTGAATATAACCAACGTTAATAGCGATTTCAGAATAGCGATCGTTGATCGGTAAAATAGAATAAAAAAGGCGCCAGTGAAAAATTCCACTGACGCCACACGTTTTTTTACTTCCCAGGCGTATAGCTCAGAATCACCTTATCATCCGGAATATGGGTGAATTGGGTAATCAGCTGATGATAGTCTGCCAGGGGATCGACATCTTTAAACTGCGTTGGATAGAAAATCTTACTCAGCGTCTCGATGGCGATAATGTTGTACGGGTTGTTATAGAAGTGGTGATACAGCGCCCCGGTATGCCCTGCGACAACCGCCGGAATGCTGCTCACACCCTGACGCGCCAGCAGCGCGTTAAAGGCGCTGACCACATCGCTTTCCGGCACGTTGTAGCCGAACGGAATAATCGCCGTGCCTTTTCCCGGGCGTTTAGAGCCGGTCATCAGGTAGTAATCCGGATTCATGGAGATGATTTTCTCCACCGAGATATTGCCGGTGGCGCCCGGCAGCAGCTGCGAACCAATGTTCACGCCGCCTGCGGCTTCGACCAGACCCCCCCAGCCGTTGCGCGCATGGGTGAAGCAGCAGCCGTTATCCAGCCCGGCAACCCCGGCAATCGGCTCGATAAACACTAATGGCTTCTTCTCAACCTTAGCCAGACGCTGGTGAATAGTGTCCAGACGCTGCTGATAGAAGTTGATATAGGCCTGTGCGCGGTCGCTCTGACCGAGTACTTTGCCGAGCATTGCGATGCTTGGCATGGTGTTCTCAACCGGATGCAGTTCGTAGTCAACGAAAACGACCGGCACGTGGAGCGCCTCGAGCTTCGCCAGCACACCGCTTTGCACCAGCGATGGCTTAGCGCGCAGCTGGGCAATCATCAGATCCGGGTGGCGAGAGATTACCGTCTCCAGGTCAACGTTGCCCTGGTCGGAGAATTTCATATCGAGGATTTTATCCGCCTCGGGCCATTTACGCTTTAGCACGTTCCAGGTTTCGGTATCCTGTTTTTTCGGCAGGTTGTTCCACGCCACCACTTTGGCGAACGGATTGTCGCGCTCCAGCACCGCCAGCGTCAGAATATCGCGGCCGTCCTGCAGAATAATGCGCTGCGGCTCCTGCGTTACCGTGACCGTCCGGTTGTCCATATCCTTGACCGTTACCGGCCAGTTACCCGCCATCGCCAGCAGCGGTGAAAGCAGCAGCGCTGCGCCTAATAGTGCCTTCTTCATCGTCATGATTTCCCCGTCTTACGATTATTGTTATGTCGTTAATCCATCGACCACCACGTGCGGTAGCCCTTGTGAACAATGTTCGACCCGGCCACGCACGCCATAAACGGTCGCCAGATTTTGTGGAATCACTACCTCATCCGGTACGCCGCTTGCTACCAGCGCACCATTTTTCAGCATCACGGCATATTCGGCGTGACGCAGGGCAATGTTGATATCGTGGATCACCACCACCGTGACGATATTGCGCAGCCGTGTCTCTCTGGCGACGATATCCATCACATGAAACTGGAAGTTGAGGTCGAGGGCGCTCAGCGGTTCATCGAGCAGCAGCAGATCCGGCTGGCGGATCAGGGACTGCGCCAGGCCAATCAGCTGTTTCTGGCCGCCGGAGAGTTGGTCGAGGTAGTGCATCGCCAGATGGGCGACGCCGAGTTTTTCCAGAATGGCGTAGGCTTCCTGCTCGGCGTTGCCTTCGTGGTAGCCGCTGGCGCGACGCGCCACGATAACCGACTCCAGCGCGTGCAGATGCACACCGGCGGGCAGCGACTGCGGCAGATAAACCACCTTCTGGGCGCGTTTGGCGGGCATCAGCGTCATTAGGTCTTCGCCATTCAGCGACAGCACGCCCTGCGCCGGGTTGAGATCCGCCAGCGCCCGCAGCAGCGTCGATTTACCGGAACCGTTGGGGCCGAGCAGGGCGGTAATCTTGCCGCGCGGCAGCAGCGGCGTGGTCAGGCCATCGATGATTTTCTTTTTGCCATACCCGGTATGGAGGTCGCGAATAGAGAGGCCATCCATTACAGCGTTCCTCGGTGGCGAATAATAATGCTCAGGAAGAAAGGCACGCCGACCAGCGAGGTCACGATGCCCACCGGAATAATGACCCCGGTGACGATATTTTTAGACACCACCGACGCCAGCGACAGCACCAACGCGCCAATCAGCATGCTGCCGGGCAGGTAGAAGCGGTGATCTTCGCCAAACATCATGCGGGAAATGTGCGGCGCGACCAGGCCGATAAAGCCGATGGGGCCGACGAAGGCCACGGTCAGCGCCGAGATAATGCTGATGCGCAGCAGCGTCGCCAGACGTAGTTTACGCACGTTAATGCCAAAGCTGACGGCGCGGTCTTCGCCAAGGCGCAGCGCGGTCAGCTTCCAGGCATTTTTCAATGACAGCGGGGTGATAATCAGCAGCGCCACCGCCAGAATCGCCAGCTTGTCCCACGAGGCGCGCGCCAGGCTGCCCATCGTCCAGAACACCAGACCCTGCAAGGTGTCCTCGCTGGCGACGAACTGCAAAATGGAGATCAGCGCGTTAAAGGTGAAGACCAGCGCGATACCAAACAGCACCACGCCGGAGGTGGCAACCCGCGTCCAGCGGCTGATGCCGTCGAGAATAAAGCAGGCCATCAGCGCAAAGACAAAGGCGTTCACCGAGATAAACCACTGGTCGGGAATGCCCGGAATGCCGAGCCCCAGAATAATCGCCAGTGCCGCGCCGAACGAGGCGGCGGAGGAGACGCCGAGGGTAAACGGGCTGGCCAGTGGGTTGTTGAGGATGGTCTGCATCTCTGCCCCGGCAAGCCCTAAGCCCATGCCGACCAGAATCGCCATCAGCGCGAACGGTAAACGCAGCTCCCAGACAATCACGCGGGTGCCTGCATCGGCGGCGTCGGCGTGGAACAGCGTCTGCCACAGCGTCGATACGGAGATGCCCGAGGGGCCGAGGGTGAAATCAAGCAGCAGGGAGCAGAGGATACAGAGCAGCACGACACCGGCAAGCAGGTAACGCTGCATAACCACCCGACGATAGCGGGCGGCAATCGCCAGCGCGGGGGAGTCGGCGCTGGAGGCAAGGCTGGAATTCATCGGATAACCTTATGGAACAGGGTAAATTCAGTGAACCTCCCGCCTGTCCCGAGGCGAAAAATGCAGGATATCCAATATCCTGGAGAGAGCTGGCGACAATATATTGAATTGATAATGCTTATCAATTCAATATGAAAATAATTAGCGTTCCATTGATTGTTTGTTTAACTAATCCCCTCACCCTAGCCCTCTGGGGAGAGGGCTAGGGTGAGGGGAAAAGCACCGCAATAACCACGTAATTTACAAGCCCAATCTCCCCACCCAATAAATGTGACCGCCCCCGCTAACCCAACACTATGCCGGTTTTGTCCTGCTTAATGTCATCTCTGTCCGTTGTACCTGAACGCCATCCAGCATTTGATGAGGCATCGGATTTTCCGACCGCAACAGCCTGGAGGATGAGAGAGATGACCCATCAGATTACCCTTCGTTTTGAAGACGGCGTGATGCAGACCCTGGAGTGCCGCACCGGTGAGACCGTTGCCGATGCCGCGCTGCGCGCCAGAATCAGCATTCCGCTTGACTGCCGTGACGGCGTCTGCGGCACCTGTAAGGCCACCTGCGCCTCCGGTGATTATCAGCACGGCGACTACGTGAACGACGCGCTCTCCGCCGAAGAGGCCCGCGCGGGCAGGGTGCTGACCTGCCAGATGCGCCCGTCCAGCGACTGCGTGGTAGAGATTGCCGCCGCGTCAGACGCTGTCTGTGTGGCTACATATCAAGGGCATATCACCGCCAGCCGTGCGCTGTCACCGACGACGTTAACCTTCTCCATTGCGCTCGACGACCGCCAGGCGCTGAGCTTCTTGCCTGGCCAGTACGTCAGCGTGCAGGTACCGGGCAGCGACCAGACGCGCTCGTACTCATTCAGCTCCGGGCCGCGAGAAACCGAGGTCTCGTTCGTGGTGCGTAACGTGCCGCAGGGGCTGATGTCGACCTGGCTGAGTGAGCGTGCTCGTGTCGGCGATGCGATGTCGTTTCGCGGGCCGATGGGCAGCTTCTACCTGCGCCCGGTGGAGCGTCCGCTCCTGTTCCTGGCAGGCGGCACCGGGTTGGCACCGTTCCTGTCGATGCTGGCCGCGCTGGTGGATGACAACGCCACGCACCAGCCGGTGCACCTGATTTTTGGCATCACCCGCGATGAAGACCGGGTGGCGATTGAGACCCTCGACGATTACGCCCGACAGCTGCCAAACTTCAGCTACCGCTGTACCGTCGCCGACCCGGAAAGCGACGCGCCGCACAAAGGCTACGTCACCCAGCATATCGATGCGGGCATGCTGAACGGCGGTGATGCCGACGTTTACCTCTGCGGCCCACCGCCAATGGTGGATGCCGTGCGTCGCTATCTGGACGCCGAAGGGCTGACGCCGCGTAATTTCTACTACGAGAAATTTGCGGGCGCAGGACAGACGGCACCGAGCGTGGAGGCACCGATTGCCGCGGCAGATGTGGACGATGCCTTTGACCTGCGTCTGGCGCTGGAGCTTGGCGCGGTGCAGTTAACCATGGGGCGGCTTAGCGGAGAGCAGTTGACCACCTTCCGTCGCCTGGCCGAGGCCACGGCGGCATTCGTCTCCGGGCGGCGCTTCCTTGATGTGCCGGGCTACGTGGAAGCTAACCACGCCTTCCATCAGTTCCTGATTGAGGCCACCCGCAACGCGCAGCTGATTGCGCTCTACGCCCAGCTGACGGTGCGTGACTATATCGACCGCGCGCTGACCGTCAGCGTGGAGATCGTCGGCGATATCGTGCAGCAGCACCGGGATCTGGTCTCGGCCTTTGAATATGGCGATCTTAACGCCGCCCGCGACGTGCTGGCCCAGCACGCGCAGCATTCGCGTACCACCATGAGCCGGGCGCTGGCGCTGAAAACGGCCCCTGCCGCCATTGGCCTCCCCGTTGCGCCGCCCGCGCCGGAGCCAGAAGCGCCGCGCTGCCCGTTCCATGATCTTCAGCCTTCGCTGCCGCCTTACTCCCACGAACTGGCGTGGCCAGAAGGGCTTGCGCCGTTCAAAGTGGTGGATGACGGTTCGCAGGGCGACCCGTATGAGCACTATCGCTGGATGCGCGAACACGCGCCGGTGCTGCGCTGCCAGTCGGCCACCACCGATGTCTGGTTCCTGTCGCGCTATGACGATGTTTACCAGGCGATCCGCAACCCGAAGCTGTTCTCTTCAGAAGTGGTAAGCCCGCCGCCGCTGACCTTCCTCACGCTGTTCGATGCGCCGGGGCATACCCGCCTGCGCAAAGTGGCGCAGCCATCGTTTATGCCGCTGTCGCTTGAACCGTTTATCCCTGAAATCGAACGCCGCGCCGAAGTGCTCATCGACCAGATGCTGGCCAACGGGGGTGGCGATGTGGTGGAAGATTTTGCCATTCCACTGAGTATTGCCACCATTTCGGCGATGATCGACGTGCCGAACGAAGACGAAGAGAAAATGAAGTTCTGGTCGGACGAAACCTTCAGCTACTTTGGTCGCCTGGCACGTAACGCCCCCGGTACCGGCACCGACGAGCAGAGCGCAATGGCCTTCTTTGCCTATCTGAAAGAGGCGATGGAGCGGCTCTATCTCAGCAACAGCCAGTCGATTGGCGGCCATATTGCCCGCATGTGGAAAGCGGGGCTGTTGAGCGAAAAAGAGGCGAAAGAGCTGTGTGCTTTCGTCTTTATTGCCGGGCATGACACCACCACCATCCTGGTGGCGAACGCCTTCCGCATGTTTGCCGAGCAGCCGCAGCTGGTGGTGCGCCTTCGCGAAAACTCTGATGACGCCGACCGCTTTGTGGAAGAAGTGGCGCGCTATCGCGGCACCGTCCAGCGGGTCAGCCGCATCACCACCGAGGCCACCACCGTGGCGGGCGTGACCATCCCGAAAGGCGCGGTGATACGCCTGCTGCTGTCGGCGGCCAACCGCGATAGCCGCAAGTTTATCGACGGTGAGAGCTTCAATATCGACCGCGACAGCAGCGGGCATCTTGGCTTTGGCAACGGCATTCACAAGTGCCTCGGCCAGCCGCTGGCCAAGCTCGAAACGCTGATTGCCGCGAAACTGGTGGCGCGCAAAGTGGGGGAGATGAGTCTCGACCCGGCGCGCCCCATTCAGTATGTCCGCGGCAACAATCTCACCAACTCAGGGCCGGAACATCTGTTTGTACAGATGCGCGCGCGCGAAGATTAAACGGCGTGCGACAGGCGGCCCTGCTCCTGAATACGGTATTCGGTGGGCCGCAGCCCGGTTTGCTTGCGGAAAAAGCGGCCAAAGTAGGCCTCGTCGCGAAAGCCCAGCTCGCGGGCTATCTGCTTGACGCTGAAGCTGGAGTAGACCAACAGCCGCCGGGCTTCATGCACGGCGCGGCGGTCGATGGCCTCAATGGCGGAGATGCCGAACGCTTCCCGGCAAATACGGGTGAGCTGGCCGGCGGAAATGCCCATGGCGCTGGCGTAGCTGGCCACCGGCTGGCGGGTACGGCAGCGATCGTCGAGCAGCAGGCGAAAGCGCTCAATGCGGGCAACCAGCGCAGCGCGTGAGGGGTTACCCGCCAGACGCGCTTTTTCGCTCAGGCGGGCAATCTGCACGAACAAGGCGATGGTCAGCGCCAGCCCGGCGGTGTACTGCCAGCGTTCCGGGTGCTCTGCCTCACGACCGATGGCATCGAACAACGCTTCCAGCGGTGCGCCACGGGGGCTCGCCGGGTCAACGGCCAGCACCGCTGGCGTGCGTACGAAGGCCAACAGCTCAGGGGCGGCGGTCATGGCGATCGACTCAATGGCCGACTGGGCGGTGGTGATCACGTGGCCGTCAATGTCATCGCGAAAATGAAAGCCGTGAACGGAACGTGCCGGAATAACCACCAGACACGGCGCTTCCAGCTGCCAGGTCTGACCGTCTATCGACGTCTCGCCGCCGCCGTGGGTGATGTACAGCGTCTGGATTAATGCGTCGTGAAAGTGCGGTTCAATCTCAAACCCAAAGCGGCTGGCCCGCGACGGGATGCGCTCGTGATGCACGCTATCCACGGCGGTGGGATCGTCCTGCGCGCCGTAAAGGGCGTAGTTGGGTAGCGTTCGGCGCGCGTTAGCGTGAGCAGGCATGATGCCGGTTTTGTCCTGTTGAGATGAAGGGAGCCTTGATGGCGAATAATGTTAATTCGGTGATAAAACGCGCAATCGTGCAAGTGCTGAATCTTCATCTTGTGATGTGAGTCGGGCGGAAATACGTCGCTTCTCTATAGCAGTGAACGCAAAAATTTGCGCCAGAACACACTTCTTCGCAATTGTCGAAAAGTGCAGGTTTTGGTGTGAAAGTGCCCTTCTTTTTCCCCGGTGGGCTGTGAAAAATGCATATGTAACGTTTTTATAACATCAGCAAAATAATAAAAATCATTCATCTGCGAGGTACCCTATGGCTGTAGAACTCCCCGTCCGCGAGTGCGATGTGCTGGTGATTGGCAGCGGCGTCGGCGGACTGTCGGCCGCGGTCACCGCGGGTCTGAATGGGCTGGATGTCCAGGTTATCGAAAAAGAGACAGTCTTCGGTGGCACCACCGCGTTTTCCGGCGGCGTGCTGTGGATCCCCGACAACCATCTGGCACGCCAGCAGGGCATTGAAGACAGTCAGGCCGCCGCGCGAACCTACCTGCAGGGTGAAGCAGGGGACAGCTTCCGCCCGGAGGTGGTGGATGCCTTCCTCAAAAACGGCCCGGAGATGCTGCGCTATTTTGAAGAGCACACTCGCTTTCGCTGCAACCTTTACCAGTACCCGGACTACCATCCCGATGCCCCCGGCGGCGTGATGCGTGGGCGTTCAGTGGTACCGGAGGTGTTTGATATTCGCGAACTGGGCAAGTCCATGCCGCGCCTGCGCAAACCGCTGCGCACCATCACATTTATGGGGATGATGTTCAGCTCCTCAAATAACGACCTGAAGCACTTCTTCAACGCCACCCGCTCGCTGAAATCGTTCGCCTACGTGGTCAAACGCCTGAGCTGCCACCTGCTGGAAGTGGCGCGCTACGGACGCGGGATCACCGCCAACGGTGGCAATGCGGTGGTGGCCCGTCTGGCCTGTTCGGCGTTGGATCTCGGCATACCGATTCACACCGGCGTGGCGGCGAAGGATTTGATTGTTGAAAACGGCATCGTGCGCGGTGTGGTGGTTGAGCTGAACGGTGAGCGGGTCAACCTGTACGCTCGACGCGGCGTGGTGCTGGCCTCCGGTGGCTTTGCCCGCGACGAGCAGCGGCTGAAAAAACTCTACCCGCACGTGCGTCGCGGCGGAATTCAGCTTTCGCCGACGCCGCCCGGCGTGGATACCGGCGACGGGATTGCCATGGCCGAGCGTATCGGCGCCCGCTTTGACGACAGCTACGCTAACGGCGCGGCGTGGATCCCGGCCTCAAAGGTGCAGATTGGTCGTCAGTCGTACGTCTTCCCGCATCTGGTCGACCGCTACAAGCCTGGTTTTATCATGATTAATCGCCACGGCGTGCGCTTTTGCAACGAGGCCGACTCCTACCACGACGTTGGTATCGCGATGATTGAAACCTGCCGTGACGATAGCGACACCTTCGCCTGGCAAATCTGCGACCGCCAGGCGCTGCGAAAGTACGGCATGGGGTTTGCTAAACCGGCACCGATCCCCGTCTCGGTCTACCTGAAAAGCGGCTATCTGCTGGAAGGGAAAACCCTCAGCGAGCTGGCGCAAAAAATGGGCATTCCCGCTGACGCGCTGGCAAACACCGTGCGCGACTACAACGCCGACGCGCGTCAGGGCAAAGACCCGCAGTTTGGGCGCGGCGAGTCAGCCTATAACCGCTACCTCGGCGACGCCAACCATCAGCCGAACCCGTGCGTCGCGCCGATAGAGCAGGGGCCGTTCTACGCCGTGAAGCTCTATATGGGCGACCTCGGCACCTTCCACGGCCTGAAAACCGACGGCGAAGCGCGGGTGCTGGATAACCAGGGGTTGCCGATTCCGGGCCTTTACGCCGCCGGTAACGAGATGGCGAGCATGATGGGCGGCAGCTATCCGGGCGCGGGGATCACTATTGGCCCGGCGGCCACCTTCGGCTACATCGCTGCCCGCAGCATGGCGGCACGCGGCGACACGGCGCAGTTACCCGAGCGCGAAGCCTCATAAATCAGGAGAACACGATGTCTACACTTTTTAGTCCCCTACAGGTCGGCCCGCTGACGCTGGCGAACCGCATTGTTGTCCCGCCGATGTCGCAATACTCCGCACAGGCGGACGGTGTGGCGACCCCGTGGCACGCCCAGCATATTGGCGGCCTGGCGATTTCCGGCGCCGGTATGGTGATCTGCGAGGCCAATGGCGTCACGGCGGACGGGCGCATTACCCCGCATTGTCTCGGGTTGTGGAACCGCGAGCAGGGGCAGGCGCTGCAAAAGCTGCTGGCCGACATTCGCACCTACAGCAACACGCCGATTGGCGTGCAGCTCAACCACGCGGGCCGCAAGGCGGGCACCAATGCGCCGTGGCGTAACCAGGGTGCCTCGCTGACGGACGAAGAGGGCGGCTGGCCGACGGTGGCCCCTTCCGCTATCGCGTATAAACCCGGCTGGCGTGTACCGCAGGTCTTAGATGAAGCCGGAATGGCGCGTATCACCCAGGGCTTCGTTGACGCCGCGCAGCGGGCGCTGAACGCCGGGGTCGATTTTATCGAACTGCACGCGGCCAACGGTTATCTGCTGAACCAATTCCTCTCTCCGCTCAGCAACCAGCGTGAAGATGACTACGGCGGTAGCCCGGAAAACCGTATGCGTTTCCCGCTACAGGTCGCCCGCGCGCTGCGTGAAGTCTGGCCGAAAACCCGCCCGCTGGGCGTGCGCTTTAACGGCGGTGAATTTGCTGACGGTGGGCTGTCGCTTGATGAAGCGGTGCAGTTTGCCCGCGAACTGCACGCGCTGGGCTACGACTATCTGCACGTGTCTGGCGGCTATAACATCTATCACCAGACGCCAAATGCCGACCAGCCTGGCTATATGGTGCCGTTCGCCGAGGCGGTGAAACAGGCGCTGCCGCAGGCGGTGGTGATTACCGTCGGGCTGATTTACGAAGCGCTGCAGGCTGAGGCGATTGTGCAGGAGAAACGGGCGGATCTGGTGGCGATTGGCCGCGGGATGCTGGATGACCCGAACTGGCCGATTCATGCGGCTATTGCGCTTGGTGAAACCGCGCCGTGGCCGAAACCCTACGACCGCTTTGGGCCGCTGGGCTGGCCGACGCATCAAGCGCAGGAGGCTAAATCATGACCCTGCCGATTATCGATCACCGTATCTACACTATCCGTCTGCGCAAAATGAACGAGTTTCTTGAGGTGTTTGACCGGCTGGCGATGCCGATACTACGTGAGACGCTGGGCAACCCGCTGGGGTTTTACACCAGCCTCGTCGGGCCGCAGAACCAGTTTGTGCACCTGTGGGGTTATGAGAGTCTGGCGGAGTATGAGCGTCGCAGCCGCCTGCGCGATACGCATCCGGATTTTGCCGCCTATCTTAAAGCCTCTGAGCCGTTTATTGTGGCGCAGGAGACGCGGTTGATTCGGGCGACGACGTTACCCTCTCCCTGAAAGGGAGAGGGGGCAAATCGACAAACAACACCAATCGGTTCCCTCGCCCCTTTGGGGAGAGGGCTAGGGTGAGGGGAAACCCTCTCCCCACTCCAATGGAGGCACCATGAACCTCGCCAACAGCATCCCGGTTTTCAAACTCTACGGCGAAAGCTGGCACTGGCCGACGCCGGACCTCCTGCACTGCGAATCGATCCAAAGCCGCAGCAGCCTCTACGACTGGAGCATCCGCGCCCATCAACATACCGATCTGGTGCAGATCCTCTATATCCAACAGGGTCAGGGTGAAATCGAAATTGAAGGCGTTCGCCAGCCGTTCACCGACGCCTGCGTGCAGGTCATGCCCGCGCTCTGCGTCCATGGTTTCCGCTTTTCACCGGGAACCCAGGGTTATTCGCTGTCGCTTGCCGCACCGCTGGTGGCGAAATTTGAACAGCTGTTTGGTCGCCCCTTGCAGGTGCTAAACCGCGCCGTTCGCGTACCGGTCGGTGATGCGGGGGCGCACATCCATACTCTGTTCCAGAGTTTACAGCAGGAGTATCAGGCCGATAACGACGCACGCGACATGATGCTGCATTCGCTGCTGAGCGCACTGATGGTCTGGCTTAATCGGCAGACCCGCGGGCCTGCGGAGGTGAGCGATAAGGTGGAGCGCAAGCGCGCCGCCATTCGCCGTTTTAACCAACTGGTGGAGAACCACTACCGCGAACATTTCCCGCTGGCGCACTACGCCCGCCAGATTGGCATGTCCGGGGTGCATCTCAACACCCTCTGTCGAGAGTTTCACGGCTGCAGCGCGCTCAGCGTGCTGCACCAGCGGCTGTTGCTGGAGGCTAAACGCAGCCTGCTTTATACCAGCATGACGGTCAGCCAGATTTCGGACTACCTCGGCTTTAGCGACGCTACCTATTTCTCCCGCTTTTTCCGTCGCAGCACCGGCCTCTCGCCGCGTGATTTTCGCGAGAAGCCGACGCAGGAATGCGCGGAGCCTGCCCAGGCAATGTAGCGTTTAGCGGGTAAAGCCCGGACGCGGCAGTTTGCCCATTAGCATGGTCGGCAGGCCGCCGTCGACGCCAATTTCTGCCCCGTTGATATAGCTCGATTTGTCACTCAGCAGGAACAGCACCGCGTTGGCGATATCTTCCGGCTTGCCGATTCGCTGGCTGGCGGTAAATGCCTCGCGGCTCTCACGCACGCCTGGCTGCGCGTAATACTCAGCGGTCAGCGCGGTTTCGATCATTCCCGGCGCCACCAGGTTACTGCGTATCCCGTCCTGACCCCACTCCACGGCTATCTGCTGTGACAGCAGACCTACGGCGGCTTTACCTGGGCCGCTCCACGGCTGCGGAATGCGCCCGGAAATGGAACCAATATGCACCATGCTGCCGCGCTTTGCCGCCCGCATATCGTGGGCGAATTCACGGGCGCACAGCAGATAGCCGGTCAGGTTGACGTTGAGCTGGGCTTGCCACTGCTCAAGAGTTATCTCCGCCAGCCCCGCCGGGCGCAAAATCCCCGCCGCGTTGACTAAGCCATCGCACGGGCCGAGCAGCGAACGCACGCTCAGCGCGGCTTCTTTAACCTGCTCTTCGCGGCTGACGTCGCAGGCCACCGCCACGCGTTTTCCCGGCAGATGTTCAAGTTTCTGCCGCACGGCATCGCAACGCTGCGGGTTGCTGTCGAGCAGCGCGACGTTGGCGCCCTGTTGTGCCAGCGCGGTGGCAATGGCTTCGCCGATGCCGCTTGCTGCGCCGGTGACGGCAAAAACCTTGCCGCTGAGGTTGAGCCAGTCCTGGGAAGCGTGCTGTTCAATCATGGTGTTCTCCACGTTTTCGTTGTGTACAGATGCTCTGCCATTGTTGGAGGCGCGGCGGGGAAAGGGAATGCACGAATGAAAACCAGACGGGGACTTTTGCCTATGAGATGGGCTAATCTGTGAATTCAGCACGTCATTCCGCCACCATGAGGCCCAAGATGGACCATCCCGCCGCGCGTACTATTCTCGACCTGTATCAGCGTCACGCCGAAGCGTTTTACCAACAACGCTCACGAACGCTATTTGAACAACGCTGGTTGGATAAGCTGCTGGCGGCGATGGGAACGACCGGGAAAATGCTCGATCTTGGCTGCGGCAACGGTCAGCCGATTGCCGACTATTTTATCCAGCAGGGCTGCGCATTGACCGGGGTAGATGGCGCACCGGCGATGCTAACCCGCGCCCGTGCGCGTTTTCCCGAACAGCGCTGGCTGCACCACGATATGCGGACGCTCAATCTTGCTGAAACCTTCGACGGCCTGATCGCCTGGGATAGCTTTTTCCACCTCACCCAGGATGACCAGCGCCGCATGTTTTCCGTTTTTGCCCGTCATAGCCATCCAGGCAGCGCCTTGATGTTCACCAGCGGCACCGATCACGGCATCGCCATGGGCGAATTTGAAGGGGAACCGCTGTTCCACGCGAGCCTGGCACCAGAAGCGTATCGGGAACGATTAGCGGAACATGGTTTTGCGGTGCTGGAGATGAAAATGGAGGACCCGGAGTGCGGCGGGCATACCGTGTGGCTGGCAAAGCGAGGGGAGCGCTGAGGCTCACCCCGCTTCGTGTTAGTGAGAATGACTTCGCAAGAACGTGGCGTGGATAAGGTCGGTCAGTAAATTACAGACGATAAACACGCAGGCGGCGAAAATGGTGGTGCCGATCACCACCGGGAAGTCGCCGTCCAGCGCCGCATCGATGGCCAATCGCCCGACGCCGTCGAGGCCGAACATCTTCTCGGTGACAATCGCACCGCCCATAATGGCCGCCAGCTCCAGCCCGGTGAGCATCAGCACCGGGCTAAGCGCCGGTTTTAGCGCATGGTCAAAATAGACGCGCCACTCGCGCACGCCTTTTGCCCGCGCGGTGCGGATATAGTCCCGATGCAGCACATCAAGCATGCTGCTGCGTAGCACCCGCTGAAAAATGCCGATCTCCGCCAGCGCCAGCGTGAGCCACGGCAGGATCAGATGGCGCGCCCACTGCCACGGGTCATCGTGAAACGCCACGTATCCTCCCGCCGGAAACCAGCCAATGTTGTGCAACGAGAGCTGATAGAACAGAAAGAAGATAATCAGCATCCCGCTGAGAAACGTCGGCAGCGACAGCGCGAGGTAAGCGAAGAGCGCCAGCAGCCGGTCGATAAACCGATCCCGGTAGCGCGCCGCCAGCACCCCCGTCAGCAGCGAAACCGCCGTCCAGATGACCAGCGCCCCCAGCGCTAACGACAGCGTGATGGGCACTTTTTCCAGAATCAGCTGCGTGACCGGCGTCTGAAAGCGGAACGAATAGCCGAGCGCGGGGGGCCAGTGCAGCATCCCCACTGGCGCACCCTGAATATCCGGGCCGCGTAGCAGGAAGTAGCGCAACTGCTGATACCAGGGATCGTTCAGGTGCAGCGCGCGGGCAATGGCTTCAATGGCCTCCGGCGTCGCATTGCGCGGTGCCAGCATGACTGCCGGATCCTGGTAGGCGATGCGGGTCAGCACAAAGGCCACAATCAGCACCAGCAGTAGCGTCAGGCCGGTGCGCAACAGGGCTTTAATGAGTGAAAAGAAGGTCATGACGATCGGCGCTCCAGATGAGGGTCGAGGACGTTACGCAGGCCGCTGCTCAGGCAGTTAAAACCCAGCACCGTCAGGAACAGCGCCAGTGCCGGAGCGGCTAAAAACCAGGGCTGCACCTGGTACATGGCCGAACGCTGCACGTCGGCAATCATGTTGCCAAGGCTGGCGGCAGGGGCCGGGATACCCACGCCCAAAAAGGAGAGGGTCGCTTCGGCGATAATGTTGGTCGGTAGCTGAATCGCCCAGTAGATGCCCATCGTGGGCAGCACGCCGGGGACAATATCGCGCCATAAAATGCGCCACGGCGACACCCCCATCAGCGCGGCGGCAGAGACAAACTCCTGCTGGCGCAGATCCAGCACCAGCCCACGGCTGAGCCTCGCGAAGTAGCCCCAGGAGAAGAAGGTAATCACAAAAATAACCACCCACACCGGGTCGACGCGCGGCCCGCTCTCGCCGCCCTGATTGAGCGCCAGCAGGCTTAACGCCGTCACCACAAACGGGAAGGAGAGCACCAGATTTATCAACTGCTGGCAGATCGCATCGGTTCTGCCGCCGCGATAGCCGCCCACCAGCCCGACAAACAGGCCAATTATCATGGCGAGCGTGGTGGCGGGCACGGCGATAAACAGCGACACGCGGGCGCCATAAAGGGTGCGCACCAGCACATCGCGGCCATTATCGTCCGCCCCCAGCGGAAAGGCGGCGGTGGGGCCAACGGGGATCCCCATATCCGACAGCGCGCTATCGCGAAACTGCTCGGTCTCACCGTGGCCCAGCCAGACGGCGACCAGCGGAGCCACCAGCGCCGCCAGCACCATCAGTGCTACGATAATCAGCCCCCAGCGGGCGCTGGGCTCGCGCCACAACCGTCGCCATAGCGCAGGGGCTGACTGCGCTGGCGAATCAAAGAGCAATGGCTGCGTCATAGCGTAACTCCTCCGTTTCAAGCCAGGCACGGCTCGGAATGGCCGCCAGCAACTGGCGCGTCCACGGCTGTTGCGGCTGCTGGAATATCTGTTCAGTGCGGCCCTGTTCGATAATCCTCCCGGACTGCAGCACCAGCACGCGGTCGCAGAGCGCCGCCACGGCGTCGAGGTCGTGGGAGATAAACAGAATGGAGAGACCGTAGCGCTCGCGCAGACGGCTAAACAGCGTGATGATGCGGTGCTGGGTGGTGATATCCAGCGCCGATACCGCTTCGTCGGCCACGATAAGCCGGGGCTTCATGGCCAGCGCTCTGGCGATGACCACGCGCTGCCGCTGCCCGCCGGAAAGCTGCGACGGATAGCGGGAGGCCAGAGACGCCGGTAGCTCAACCTGCTCCAGCAGTTCAGCCACCGCCGTTCGCAGCGCCGTGGGCGACAGCGGTTGGCCCTGTTCGCGCAGGGCGGTCAGCTGGAGCGGCTGCGCCAGCGTATCGTCGATGCGCCGACGGGGGTTAAGGCTGCTGTACGGATCCTGAAATACCATCTGCACCGCATGGCGAGCCGGATGATGGCTGCCCGGCGTCCGCCAGGGCTGACCGGCGAAGGTAAGGTGCCCACTGTCGGCGCGATCGAGCCCGACCACAATCCGTCCCAGCGTGGTTTTACCGGACCCCGACTCGCCCACCAGCCCGAGGATCTCCCCCTCATGCAGCGTGAAGCTGACGTCATCCAGCACCGGAGCGGTGGGCGCGCGCGACCACCATCGCGACGCTTTGGCAAAACGCAGCGAAGCCTGATGAACCTCAAGCAACGGCTTATCTTCACCGCCGCCAACCGGCGAAGAGGAACGGGGATGCCAGCCCGCCTGCAGCAGCGAACGGGTGTATTCATGCGCCGGTGCGCTAAACAGCGCCGACGTTGTACCTTGCTCAACAATCCTGCCCTGCTGCATCACCACAATGCGGTCAGCAATATCCGCCACCACCCGCAGGTTGTGACTGATAAAGACCAGCGCGCAGCCGTGCTGCTGCTGAAGGCGCTTGAGCAGGCGAAGAATTGACGCCTGCACGGTGGCATCCAGCGCCGTGGTGGGTTCGTCGGCGATAATCAGCTTCGGGTTGAGCGCAATGGCGATAGCGATCATCACCCGCTGGCGTTGCCCGCCGGAGAATGCCGCCGGACGGTCATGGTAACGGCGGGCGGCATCGCGAATGCCCACCTCATCGAGCAGCGCGACGACCCGCGCCCGCAGCGCCCGACGGCGGATCCGCTGGTGGGCGAGGATAGCCTCTTCAACTTGCCGGCCCACGCTTTTGAGCGGGTGCAAATTGCTGAGCGGATCCTGCGATACGTAGCCGATTTGCGCCCCGCGCAGCTGGCGTTTCTGGTTTGCCGTGAAGGTGTGCAGCGGCAGGTCATCAAAGACAATTTCTCCCTGCACGCGCATCTCTGACGGTAACAGCCCCAGCACCGCCAGCAGGCTCAGGCTCTTCCCTGAGCCTGATTCGCCGACCACAGCCAGGGTTTCCCCTGGCTCAACGTGAAAACCGACTTCCCTGACCAGCGCGGTGTGCGAGTCAAGGCCAATCGTTAAGTCGCGTACATTGAGTAGTGGCATCACGTCTCCGTTACGGCTTCAGCGCAATATTGGTGATATCGGCCTGGGTGGCCAGCGACGACCACGTCCAGTGGGTCACCCGGTCAGAGGTCACCGCAATACGGCGCTTCTCAAACAGCGGGATCCACGGCAGGTCGGCGGAGACCAGCTGGTCGGCCTGCTGCCAGATAGGACCCGGGTTATCGGAGCCATAGGCCTGTTTTGCCAGCTGATTCAGCTTGTCGTTGCTGTAGCAGATGGCGTAAACGTTGCCGCGCCCGCACGGTGAGGCATCCGAGTTCAGCCAGCCGCCGAGCAGCATGCGGGTTGCCGGGCCTTGCCAGTCAGGAGAGGTCTGTCCAAGCGCCAGATCCCAACGGTTTTCCGGGCTTTGCAGGTAAGCCATAAACTGCGGCGGCGGCACCGGGATCAGGTTCAGGCGAATACCGGCGCGGGCCAGATCTTCTTTGAGGATCACTGCCAGGGTGCTGAACTGATTGTTGGCGCGGTAGACCAGATCCAGCGCCAGCCCGTCGTTAAGCCCGGCTTCCTTAAGTAACGCTTTGGCTTTCTCAGGGTCGCCTTTGCTGTCCGGCGTGGCGTACGGATCAAAGGTCTGGTGGCCGAGCAGGGTGCTGGTGATGATTTGCCCCAGCGGCAGAGCGGCAATTTTCCCACCCTGCGCCTGAACCAGGTGCGCTTTATTCACCGCATAGGCCAGCGCCTGACGGACTTTCAAATTGCGCAGCGCCGTGGCCCCGGCGCTTTTAGCCTGCGGCTGGGCGTTGATGGCGATAAAGTTTGCTGCGCCGCTGTTGGCGGCGTGCAGGTTCGGGCTTTTTTGCACCAGATACTGGCGCACGGCGGCCTGCGGCGGCACGTCGAGGTACAGCGATAAATCGGCGTCGCCCGCTTGAATACGCTGGATCACGCTATCTTCGTTATTGCCGGTAAAGCTGACTTCAATGGCGTCTACCCAGGCTTTACGCGCCGGGTCTTCCGCATGGTTATAGTTCGCGACTTTTTTCAGCACCAGCTTCTGCCCGCTGGCGTAGCTTGCGACCTCATACGGCCCGCTGGACGGGAAGTTTTTGCGAAACTCCTGCGAGTCCGGGAAATAGCGCGAGGCGACCTCTTCCGGCAGCGGCGTGACGAAGTTCATCGACAGAATGTTGAGGAAATCGTAGTTCTTGCTGTCAGAGCGCAGCACCAGCGTTTTATCGTCCGGCGCGCTGACGCCAGCAATGTCGTGGCTGTCGATATACGCTTTGCTGGCCGCCAGATCGCCGGGGGCAACTTTGCTGAAATCTTTGCAGTAGTCGGCAAAGCCGGAGAAGGCGAGGTTGAAGTAGTTCACCGCCGCCACCTGTTTGTTCGGGTCGCAGAAGCGTTTGATGGCGTAGACAAAATCTTTAGCCACAATTGGGCGAGTGGTCGGCCCGGCGTAGTGAATGCCGTCGCGCAGATGGAAGGTGTAGGTTTTACCGTCGGCGCTAACGTCCCACGATTTTGCCAGATCGCCCACCAGCGTGGTGTCATCCTTCAGGCTTTTCGGCGAACCGGGGTAGGTGACCAGTTGACGGGTGACCGCCCGCAGGATCTCCCAGGAGTCGACCGAATAGCCAGTCAGCGGATCAAAAGCGTCCAGATCCGGCTGTAGCGAGGCTATCTTCAGCGTGCCGCCGGGTTGGGGGGCTGCCTCATCGGCCAAGGCCGGGGCCGCTGCGCCCAGTACCAGGGCGACGGAAAGCGTGTGGCCCATCAGAGGCCAACGAATGCTGTGCATAAAAAATCTCCAGAAAAATTAGAAGAAGATCCCCGACCAGGGATGTTCATGACAGGCCAGCAGACGCGCTAAGCGTGCCGCAGCCTGAGAATGGTGAAGGTTGATACGCCGGGCGGCGGCAAGCTGCCACGGGGTGTACTCGCCGAGCAGCAGCATTGCCAGGCTATCGATACTGAGCGATAGATCGGGTTGGCTGGCGCTGCGCTGTACGCCGTCCGGGGTCAGCCGCCAGACGCCGTGGTTGGCAGGCAGCCACGGATCGTCAATCGCCAGCGTGACCGCGTCGCCGTCGCCATAGCGCCGGGCATTGAGCGTTTGCTCAAGGTCAATCACTCGTAGCCAGCTCTCATCAACCAGGGCGTGCTGCTGTACCGCCCGCGGGTTGTCCAGCAGCAGCGGCAGGGCATCATCCACCGGGCGATGCGGCAGCTCGACGTAGCGGGCGATATCGAACTGTAGCAAAAAGCCCAGTAGCTGCGCCTCCAGCTGCGGGTCGGCGGCGTGCAGATCGTCCACCACCAGCGTGCGCTCGGTGCTGTAAAGCCAGTTTTCCTCAGCCCTGGCGTGATAGCGGACAAAACCCTGCGGCTCGCCGTGACGCAGCACGACGGCCACATAGTGGTTCAGGTTGCTGTGCGCCAGCCGGTGCTGCTGCAACGCCCACCACTGCGGCCAGCGGCTGAGCGAACCGGCGCGGACGAGCGGGAAACGGGCCTCGATATCCTGCAATACCGCCCAGCAGTCGGCGGCGACAAGCAATCGGATGTCGCCGTCTGCCGCCGGTAGCGCAGGAAGTTCTCGCTTATCAATGCGCAGATCCTGCGCCGCCGTGGCGACACCGTAACCAAAGCGACGGTAGAGGGTTCCCTGCGAAGCGCGCAGCGAGGCCACGGCAACGCCCTGCTGGTGGAGATCCGCCAGTTGGCGGGCAAACAGCGCTCGCAGTACGCCACGACGGCTAACGTGTGGTAACACACCGACGTGGGTGACGGCGGCGTGAGGCACGCGCTGGCCGCCCGGCAGAGTCAGTTCGCCGGGGAAGCTGTTGCTGGTGCCCACCAGTTGCCCGTCGAGCCAGGCGCCGTAGACCCTTCCCGGCACCACGTAGCGCTCAGCCCACTCGCTAACCGGCGTAACGCCACCCGGCAGGCCAAACATCGCCTGACGAAACACGGCGGCAGCGGCGAGCAGGTTCGCGGGGTCGTCGATAATCCGAATCTCCGGCATGGTCATGTCCTTAGCGCTTCGGCGGCGCGTAAACGCGCGGCGTCGGCAGCTTGCCGCTTAACACATAATCGCCCACTTCGCGGGTGCGGTAGGCCACCGGGTCGTGCAGGGTGTGGGTGCGTACGTTGCGCCAGAAAACGTCCAGCCCGTACTGGTTGCTGGTGGATCGCCCGCCGGTCAGTTCATAGATTTCATGGCTGATTTTCAGCGCCACGTTGTTGGCAATGACCTTGGCCTGGTCGGTCAGCAGGGCCAGTTCGCCCCATTGCGCTTCGGTCAGGTCGTCGCCCGCGTGGAAGGCATCCTGGAAGGCCTGAGCGGTTTTTTCCGCCAGCGCAATCCCGGCGGCCAGATCGGACGCGAGTTCACCCGCTTTCAGGCGGTGGTACGGGTCTTCCAGTGCGCTTTCGACGCCGGATTCAGGCCACGGGCGCACGGTGTCGCGGAAGTAGACGGCAGCCTGCTTCAGCGCCCCTTCGGCAATGCCGAGATAGAAATGAACGAAAATCAGCTGGCTGAACTGGTTGCGCAGGGCGTTGCGCAGTTGCGCGCTCTCCGGTTTCTCTTCCAGCCCGGTCAGGCGGTCCTTCTCCTGCAGGCGCAGGCGGTTAAACTCCAGCGTGCCGCTGGCGGTCAGACGCTGCCCGAGGTTATCCCAGTCGTCATTAAAAGTGATGCCCGGCTGGTCGGCGGTGACCTGATACTGCACCAGTTGGTCTTCCACCCAGACGGCGATGGTCATAACCTGAGAGACGGCCGCGCCGGTCGCGAAGGTACGGCGTCCGGTGACGTACAGGTCGCTGCCGTCCCACTCCAGCTTCAGGCGCGGATCGCGCGGGTTACTGATGCTTGACTGGAACCAGCCGTCGTTGGCGACGCCGCGGGCGATAAACTCCCACTGCTCGCGGTTGCCGAGAATGTAGCTCCACACGCCGTTGGAGTAGTGGTAGGTGATGAGCTGGCCCAGCGAGCCATCGGCGGCGGAAATGATGCGGCCAATTTCCAGCGCCTGCACCAGATTGGCACCGCCGCCGCCGAGTGATTTCGGCACCGCCAGCTTCAGCAGGCCGCTCTGGCGCAGCCAGTCAATCTCTTCAAACGGGTGCTTATTGGCCCGGTCGCGTTCCTGTAAGGTCGCGTACAGGCGATCCGCAACCTCCTGGGCTACCGCTTTCCAGTGGGCAAATTCCTGGTTATCAAGTCCTGCATAAATGTCCTGAGCGTGGCTCATGGTTTCTCTCCTGAGTGCTTGTTTGCGATGTTTTTATGGTTAATTACGGTGTTGCCAGCAATCCGCTGCGACGTAGCAGGGCTCCTGCGCCCTCGGCAAACCAGTAAGCCTCTTCAAGGTGCGGCTGACCGGATAAAATAAAGTGCGCAATGCCCATGTTGTGGAAGGCCTGGATCTTCTCCGCCACCTGCTGATGGCTGCCGACAATGGCGGTACCGACGCCGCCGCGCACCAGCCCGTAGCCGCTCCAGATGTTGGGCGCAATCTCCAGCAGACGAACGTTCTCCGGGTTCACCTGTTCGGCGGAGATATCGTCCAGCAGCGCGCTCATCCGTTTTTGACCGACGGATTCGGTGCGTCCCAGTAGGGTTTGCGCACTGCGGATGCGCTCCGGCGTAATGCCGTTCAGCAGTCGCGCCGCTTCACGCCAGGCCTCCTCTTCGGTATCCCGGCTGATGACGTGAAAACGAATGCCGAAGCTCGGTGTGCGACCCTGAGCGCGGGCCAGCGCCCGCACGGTGTCCAGCTGCGGGGCGACCTGCTCGGGCGGTTCACCCCAGCTAATCCAGGTATCCGCCTGCGCGGCGGCAACCTGTTGTGCCGCCGGGCTGGAACCGCCGAAAAAGACCGGAGGGACGGGCCACGGCGAGGGCAGCAGGGTGGCCTGTTCCAGCTGATAGTGTTCGCCGTGAAAGTCGAACGGCTGGCCGTTATTCCGAGCATGGCTAACGCCTTTAAAGGTGGCAATAAACTCGCCGCTACGGGCGTAGCGCTGGTCGTGATCCAGCCTGTCGCCATAGCGGCGCTGCTCGACCGGGTCGCCGCCGGTGACGATATTGATCATCAACCGTCCTTCGGTCAGGCGCTGGAAGCTGGCGGCCTGGTGTGCGGCAAGCGTTGGCGAGATAAAGCCGGGGCGGAACGCGACGATAAATTTCAACCGTTCGGTGTGCTGGCTGATGGCCATGGTGGAGAGCCAGGCATCTTCACACCAGCTACCGGTGGGTGTGAGCACGCCTTCAAAGCCCAGCCGTTCAGCGCTGCGGGCGATATCGGTCAGATAATCGAGCGTCGCCGGGCGGAACTGACCGCCGATGCCGCTGATGTGCTGCGAGTCGTCGCCCGCGCCAACGATCCCCCGGCTGTCGCCGTTCGTTGGCAGATACCAATGCAGGTGAATGCTCATTTCGCCTCCGCCACGTAGTGGGTATCGAGATGGCGGAATTGGGTACCGGGGTGATCGTCGCGCAGTTTTATCTGCCCCTCGCCCTGTAAACGTTCGCGCAGGGTGAGCGCCGCACCGTCGGCACGACGCATACGCCCGCGCGCCTGAAGCTCAGGCACCACCCAGCGGACAAAGTCTTCAAAGCTGCCGGGGCTGATGGCGTAGGCGAGGTTGAAACCGTCGACGCCGGATGCATCGGCAAATGCCTCCAGTGCGTCGGCCACGGTCTGCGGGCTGCCGACCAGCGTTGGGTGAATGCCGCCGATGGCGATATAGCGACTGATGTCACCCACCGTCCACTGACGTTCGGCATCGATGCGGGTCAGCCCGGCCAGCGCCGAGCGGCTGGCGTTGGTTTCGATATATTTGAGCGGTTCATCCAGCGCCCAGCCGGACCAGTCCACCCCGGTCCAGGCGGAGAACAGCGCCAGCGCGGCTTCCTGGCTGGCGTAGCTGAGGTAATCCTGGAATTTGGCGTGTGCCTTGTCGTCATCGTCGTCGACCACCACGCTAATGGCGGTAATAAAGCGAATGGCGTCAGCGGCGCGTCCCTGTTGATGCGCCAGGGTGCGAATTTTATCGATGTTCTGGGCGATAGCCTGCGGCGTGGTGCCGCCGAGAAACACCACTTCGGCATTCTGCGCGGCAAACAGGCGACCGCGATCGGAGGTGCCCGCCTGGAATAGCACCGGCGTACGCTGCGGGCTAGGCTCGGAGAGGTGCGCATCCGGCACCGTGAACCAGCGTCCCTGGTGGCGGATAGGGTGCACTTTGCTCGGGTCGGTATAGACTCCAGCGTGGCGGTCGCGGCGGACGGCATCGTCTTCCCATGAGCCTTCCCACAGCTTGTAGGTGACCTCAAGAAACTCCTGCGCGCGTTCATAGCGCTCGTCATGATCCATCTGTTTTTCCAGCCCGAGGTTACGGGCGGCGGATTCCAGCACCGAGGTGACAATGTTCCACGCCACCCGGCCTTTGGTCAGGTGATCAAGGGTGGTGAATTTGCGAGCCAGCAGATATGGATGCTCATAGGTGGTCGAGAGCGTTATACCAAAGCCTAACTGACGCGTGGCGGCGGCCATCGCTGAAACCAGCAGCAAAGGATCGTTGACCGGCGACTGCGCGGCGGTACGCAGCGCCGCGTCGGGCTTGCCCTGATAGACGTCAATCTGCCCCAGCGCATCGGCGATAAACATGGCGTCAAATCCGGCGTCGTCCAGCAGTCGGGCGATATGCAGCCAGTAGTCGAGAGTGGTGTACTCGCTTGCGCGATCGTCCGGATGTCGCCACAGCCCAGCGGAAACGTGGCCGACGACGTTCATCATAAATCCGTTGAATAACAACTGTTTTTTGGCGCTTGTCATAGTGCGTCCTTAGTCAAATGGGTCAGGCAAAACGTTTTAACGCTGTATCTGCGTTACCGGATGGCAGCAGATAGTTGGCGTCCAGCAGTTGCTGGGTGACCGGATGGCGGTCGGTGGCGTACAGCTCGTGGCGCGCGAAATCGTCCACCACGACGCCGTGCGCCATGACCACGATGCGCTGGCAGAACTGCGACACCAGCGCGAGGTTATGGCTGATAAACAGACAGGTCAGCGCATGCTGCTGGTGCATCCGGGTTAAGAGGGTCATGACCTGCGCCTGAACCGTGAGATCCAGCGCGGAGGTAGGTTCATCCAGCAGCAGAATGCTGGGGTTAACCACCAGCGCTCGGGCGATATTGGCGCGCTGGCGCTGGCCGCCGGAAAGCTGATGGGGGAAGCGCTGCAGCAGCGCGGTATCCAGACCCACTTCTGCAAATAGCGCCGCCGCCCGCGCGATGGCCTGCGGGCGGTCTGCTGCCGTTCCCAGGCGAAACTGCGGACGCACCAGCTGTTCTTCCAGCGTCAGGCGCGGGTTAAACGACGCGAGGCTATCCTGAAAAACGCACTGTAGCTGGCGGCGCAGCGCGGTAACCGAGGCCGGATGACTGTCGTCCACCACGTTGCCCGCCAGGCGCAGCTCGCCCCGGTTGGCGGGTATCAGCTGCGCCAGAAGGCGCGCCAGCGTGGATTTTCCAGAACCCGATTCGCCGATAATGCCGACAATCTCACCACGCGCGACGTCGAGATTGACGCCGTCTACCGCCGTGGTTGCGACTTTTTTTGGCCACCAGCCGGCGGTTTCCCGGCGCCAGAAATCGCGCCCCAGATTACGAGCTTGCAGCAGCGGCGTACCTTCAGCGCGCGGGGTGAGCACCGGATCGGCGCTAGGATAAGGCACCGCCGCCAGCAGCGATTGGGTATAAGGGTGCTGAGGTGCGGCGATCAGCGCCTTCGTGGCGTTGCTCTCGATGATTTTCCCCTGCCGCATGACCGCCACGCGGTCGCTGAGTTCGGCGACGACGCCGAAATCGTGGGTGATAATCAGCATCGCCATTTGCTGCTGTTGGCACAGCGCTTTGAGCAGTTGCAGCACCTCGCGCTGCACGGTGGCATCCAGCGCCGTGGTCGGTTCGTCGGCAATCAGCAGGCGAGGGCGGCACATCGCCGCCAGCGCGATCAGCACCCGCTGGCGCATCCCGCCGGAGAGCTGGTGCGGGAAGCGCGACATCACCTGCTCCGGCTCACCGATTTTCATCCGCGTGAGCCACGCCAGCGCGGCTTCGCGCAGCGCGGTGCGGCCAAGCTCCGGATGCAGGCGTTTCAGGTTGTGCTGAAGCTGTTTGCCGATGCGCCACGACGGGTCGAGGGTCGAGAGCGAGTTCTGAAACACCATCGCTATCTCGTGGCCGCGCAGGCGGTTTAGCCGCGTGGTGGACTGATGCAACAGCGGCTGGCCGTCAAAGGTGATGCTGCCGCTGACCGTCACCTGCGAGGCCGGGAGCAGACCGAGGATCGCCGCCGCCGTCACGCTCTTGCCAGAGCCGGACTCGCCCGCCAACGCCAGCACTTCGCCGGGCGCAATGGTCAGTGAAATATCGTCGACCGCCTGCACGTTCTGCTGATGGAACAGCACGTTCAGGTGGGAAAGGGTTAATAGGCTCATTGTCGTCTCTCCTTACTGATAAGGATCGAGGAGATCGCGCAGGCCATCTCCTAACCAGTTAAACGCCAGCGACAGCAGGACAATCGCGACGGCAGGCGCGGTTGCGATATGGGGTGAGCCGAAGATCATCATCTGCGCGCCTTCGCCTACCATTCGCCCCCAGTCGGCCTGCGGCGGCTGGACGCCAAGCCCCAGGAAACTCAGCCCGGCGAGGAACACCACCATGCCGCCGAGCAGCGAGGTGGTGTACACCAGCAGCGGGGTGGCGACGTTGGGTAAGATTTCGCGAAACAGGATGTCGCGGTTGCTCGCCCCCTGCGCACGCAGCGCTTCGACGTACTCTTTCGCCACCTCAGTGCGGGTGTCGCGATAGACCACGCGGGTGAGGTAGGGGATCACGCTGCAAATCAGGGTGATGATGAGCGTGGGATAGCCGCTGCCCAGTACCGCCGACAGACCAATCGCCAGCAGCACCATCGGGAAGGCGAACAGCATGTCCATGGTGCGCATAATCAGCTCGGAGAAGGCCGAGGCGCGAAAGCCCGCCAGCAGGCCTAGCGCCAGGCTGACCAGCGCGGCAAAGACTATCGGTAGCACCGAAGCGGCGAGAATGGTGCGCCCCCCCCAAATCAGGCGGCTGGTGATATCGCGCCCCTGATTATCAAGACCCAGCAGGTGTCCCGGCGTGCCCGGCGGCGCAAGGCGCAGCCCGTCGAACGCCGCCAGGGGGTCATAGGGCGCAACCCACGGCGCAGCGAGCGACAGCGCCACGGCGGCCAGAAAAATCCCCAGGCCGAGCAGCGCCAGCCCGTGTCGGGAGAGCCGACGCAGGAACGTTGAAATTGTCATGATTAACGGGCTCCTTCGTGGCGGGGATCCAGCCAGTCCTGTAGGACGTCGCTTATCAGGTTAACGGCGAGGAAGCAGGCGGCGATCAGCATCACGCCGGTCTGGATGGTGGGGTAATCGTGACCTGCCGCCGCGTTATACAGCTGCGTGCCAATCCCCGGCCAGGCGAAGATCTTCTCGATAAAAATCACGCCGCTGAGCAGGTAGCCAATTTGTAAGCCGGTAATGCTGATGATAGGTGCCAGCAGGTTGCGACCCAAGTGACGCCACAGCAGGCGGGGCGTGGAGTAGCCGAGCGCCCGGTAGGTGCGGATATAATCGGCCTGCATAATCCCGATAACGCTGTTGCGTACCTGGCGGGCGAGGATCAGCATCGAAATCAGCGCCGTCGACAGGGCCGGTAAAAACAGGTGATGTAACAGGTCGGTAATGCCCCGGTCTCCGCGCATGTCATACATGCCGGATACCGGGAACCAGTGCAGCTTGACGGCAAATAGCCAGATGAAAAACACCGCCAGCCAGAAGATAGGCACGTTGTGGGCGAGCTGAACCACCAGCATCACCAAACGGTCGCGGCGCGTTCCCTGCCATAGCCCACATACCACGCCGATAATCACGCCGGGGATCAGGCACAGCAGCACGGCGGCAACGGTCAGGATAACCGTGTTAGCAAATGCCCCGCCGAGCACGTCGGCGACCGGCGTGCGCATGGTGAGCGACATCCCCCAGTCGCCGCTAAACAGGTTTTTCACCCACAGCAGATATTGCACTGCTGCGGGTTTATCCAGCCCGTAGACCTGACGAATCTGCTCGATGGCCTCGGCGGAGAGCTGCCCGGCCAGCGCGTTGGCGATCGGGTCGCCGGGCACCAGCTTGGCAATCAGAAACACCAGCAGCGAGATCAAAAACAGCAGCGGCACCGTCTGCGCAAGCCGCAGCAACAGCAGGCGGCTCATGGTTTCAACCACACTTGGGTCAGGTCGTAGAAGTTCTGCGCCGGAACGTTAAAGCCCTGTACAGCCGGTGAGGTGGTAAACACGCGGTTAAGCTCCAGCAGCGGGACAAACGCCGCCTGTTGCTGGAACTGCTGGTTGACCTGGTGCCACAGCGCCAGCGCTTTTGGTTTGTCGGTGGTGACGCTCGCCTGCGCAATCAGCGGCGCGACGCCGGTAATCACCTTCTCGCCTTTGCCGCGCGAAACGACATAGTTTTTCCAGGCGACGTTGAGCCATTGCGGGCTAATCAGCCCCCACTCCATGGTGAACAGCCCGGTGTCGTCCGCCAGATTCGCCAGATGCGAGCTGTAGGTTATCCATTCCTGTGAGACCACCTTCACGGTAATGCCCACTTTGCTGAGATCGCGTTGGATCCACTCGATAACCGGCTGATTCTGGTCGTAGGTGATGATGGTAAAGCTGACTTCACCCGGTTTGAAGCCCGCATCGGCCAGCAGCTTTTTGGCCCCTTCCGGGTCGTACGCGTAATCTTGTTGCGATGCCAGGAATGCTTCGTTGGAACGGTTGAGAATGCTGTAGCTCGCCACCGCGTGGCCGTTCAACAGCGATTTCACGAGTTCCTCACGGTTGATGGCTTTAATCACTGCCTGACGTACCGCCAACTGGCTGGTGTACTTATTGGCGAAGTTCCAGCCGAGGAACAGCTGGTTGGCTTCGGTACTGTCATGCACCGTGTAGCCGCTTTGCGACAGCAGATCGACGGCGTCGGTTGGCGTGCGGGAGAGAATATCGACCTGGCCCGATTGCAGGGCGCTCACGCCGGTGCTGCCGTCGAGGATAGGGCGGAAAATCAGCCGTTCCATATAGGGCTTTTTGCCCCACCAGCCGTCATTGCGCACCAGTTCGGTACGATCGTTACGCACCCGCAGCACAAAGCGGTAAGGCCCGGTACCGGTGGGGTGATCCGCCAGTCCGTCCTGTCCCCATTTCTGGAGGGCCGCGGGGCTGAAGATGCCGGACACCCAGTTGCCCTGCGGCAGAAAACGCAGGAAATCCGGGAACGGTTGGTTAAAGGTGTAGCGCACGGTGAGTGGGTCAACGACCTCAATGGCCTTCAGATCGTGATAAACCTGCGCCATGGTGGCCTGCGAACGGGCGTCGAAGTACTCAAACTGCGGATCGGTAAAACGACGGACGTTAAAGCGTACCGCTTCGGCGTCAAACGCGGTGCCGTCGTGGAATTTCACCCCGTCGCGTAAATGGAAGGTAAAGACCGTCGCATCGTCATTAATTTCCCAGCGGGTGGCCAGACCGGGAATAATTGGCGGTGTACCTTTCGCTGCCGGGACGGATAAATCTTCCGCGACCAGTGATTCGTAAATATGTTTATCCACCCGATAGGTTTCATAAGAATACTGGTGGTTGGGATCGTAAATAGTGGGTTCCAGAGCCTGGCCAATAATTAACGTCTTGCCATAGCGCGACTTTTCATCCGCATCATCGGCAAATGACAACGCAGGGATGCCTAATCCCATCACTAACGTGGTAGAAACGGCTGTGAGCTGTAATAACTTACGGCGGGATAGCGATATCCCGGCTATAATTTCGTTTTTTTTCATAGCGATGTCCGATGTGCAAAGCAGGTGTTTTTTATATTTAGTCAGTCATTTTTTATGTTGGTATCAAGACTGAAGGGCGATACTAGCATCGGTTAAAAAAGAGAATAAATGCGCATTTCTTATTTTGTTTTCTCTTTTTTTGATTTGCATTTTTTAGCTTTGATATGCCGGATTTAATCATTGTCGATGCACCGGGTTTTATTTATGGTCAGTTTTTTTATTTCGGTAAATAAAATGCGTAAGAATATTATTCTCAGTGGATTTACCATGGCGGCGGTCTCGCATATTAACTATGGGATGTGGCGCGACCCGCAGGACAACAGCCATCGCTATACCGATATCGCGTATTGGGTGGAGCTGGCAAAACTGCTGGAAGAGCAGGGGTTTGACTGTCTGTTTATCGCCGATGCGCTGGGGCTGATTGATAGCTGGCAGGGAAGTCCGGCGGCGTCGCTGGCCCAGGGGATCCAGTCGCCGCTTATCGACCCGCTGCTGCTGGTCTCGGCAATGGCGGCGCACACCTCACGACTGGGCTTTGGCGTGACGGTATCCACCACCTATGAACAGCCCTATCTGCTGGCACGAAAATTTACCACCCTCGACCACCTGACGAAGGGGCGCATCGCCTGGAACGTGGTGACCTCGCAGCTGGAAAGCGCTGCGCGTAACCTTGGGCTGGAAAAGCAGATGGACCATGACGAACGCTATGAGCGCGCCGATGAGTTTCTCAACGTCAGCTATAAGCTATGGCAACATTCGTGGGAACGGGCGGCGCTGAAGCGCGATAAGGTGGCCGGGGTCTATACCGACCCGCAGCGCGTTCATCCGGTGGCCCACAAGGGGCGCTGGTTTACGGTGCCCGATGCCCATCTTTCCGAACCCAGCCCGCAGCGCACGCCGGTGATTTTTCAGGCCGGGGGATCGCCGAGCGGTATTGATTTTGCCGCGCGGCATGCAGAGGTGGTGTTTGTCGCCGGACTGGATGCCAGCGGCGTAAAAAAACAGGTTGCGGCGATTAAAGCGCGGGCGGCGGAACACGGACGCGCGCCGGGGGCGATAAAGTTTATCAGCGCGGTGACGGTGATAACCGGCGCAACGGAAGAAGAGGCTCAGGTGAACTTTGCCAGACGCCGCGCGCACTACGATCTGCAGGGAGCGTTGATTCACTACGGTGCCAGCACTGGGGTCGATCTCTCCGGCCATTCGCTGGATGCGCCGCTGGAGTGGCAGCAAACCAACTCTAATCGCTCCATGCTTAAAATGGTGACCGGTGAAGAAGGGCAGCCGCGCAAAACGCTACGCGAGGTGTTTCAACCTGAAGAGGGACTGGGGCGGCAAAAAACGTTTGTTGGCAGCGGTGAAAGCGTGGCGGCGCAGCTTGAAACCTGGCTCGACGACAGCGATACCGACGGTATTAATCTGGCACAGTGGCTATCGCCGGGGTGCTTCGAGGATTTTGCCCGCTGGGTGATACCGGCGCTGAAACAGCGCGGCCTGTTGAGCGAGAAACCCACTGGCCCGACGTTGCGCCAGCGGCTTTTCCCGCAGGGCGCCGCTGAACCGGCGAGCGACCACCCCGCTCAACAGAAATAGGGATGTAGAGCGCTTAAGAATGTGGGCGCCGCGGGATAAGACTCGCCTCTCCGCTTTTCAGTGGGCCTCTCTCCAGCGCCCACTGGATAAACGCTTTTTTCGGTAGCGCTTTGCTGTAAAGCCAGCCCTGTCCGGCCGGGACGCCGTGCGCGCGCAGCCAGTCGCGCTGATGTTCGGTCTCAATCCCTTCTGCAATCATGCTCAGGTTCAGCGATTTGGCGATTTCAATGATATGGCCGGTAACCACTTTGTGCTCCAGCGCATCAACAAAGGCTTTGTCGATTTTCAGCGTATCGACCTCCAGCTCCTGAAGATAGCTCAGGCTCGAGTAGCCGACACCAAAATCATCGATGTAGACCTTGTGACCCATTTCCCGGTAGGCCTGCAGCACCGGGCGCGCGGTTTGCGGCGCGATCAGGTCGCGCTCGGTCAGTTCCAGGGCAATCTGCGTCGGTGCCACGTTCCACTGCTGAATTTGCTGGCGCAGCAGGTCGGGCAGGGTGGGCGAACTGAGATCGGCGGCGGTGATATTAATCGACATCGTGACCTCAGGATGCTGCGAAAGCCAGTGGCCCAGATCGTCAAACACGCAGCGCACGATATGCTCGGTCAACTGGCAAATCACGCCGGTTTGCTCCGCCACGGCAATAAAGAGATCCGGCGGCAGCCAGCGACCATCGGCCTGCTGCCAGCGGGCCAACGCCTCGGCTCCGATCAGCCGCCCGTCCTCGAGCGACACCACCGGCTGATAGTGCACGGTGATCTCTTTGGCTTTTATTGCTGCCAGTACGCGGAAATGGGAAGACTGCAGGCGGCGCAAAATGCGCAGGATTAAGAAAGAGGCCAGCCCGCTAATTAACAGCCCCAGCGGCAGCCAGAGCATCAGTTGGCGATGCCAGCTGGTCGATAGCGGTTTCACCGAGGACCAGGTCAGCAGAATCGCCCCAACGTCCGGCAGCACGCGCTGGCGGTACACCGTCTGGTCATACTCCATGACTGGCTGATAGGCTTGCAGATGGTGTTCCCAGATGTCCGGGTCGAGCGGATGGTTGCTGGCGACGATGCGGTGGCTTTGGGTGTTGATAAGCGCGGCGTGAATCGGATAGGTCGGGTTCGGCAGCACGTCAATCAATGAGTCAGGGTCAACCATCACCATATATTTACCGTGGCTTACCGCCAGCATCGGGGCATCGGTCTGCAGGTCGTGGCGTGAGGTGAGAAAGACCGTGTAGCCCGCAGGCGTGGTGAATTCGGTGCCGGGGACCTTTTCAGACAGCGTGTTGCTCAGTAGATCGCACGCGCCGTTATGCTTATCAAGGTAGAACACGCTCTGAATGTACTGATGGATATAGGAGATTTTCTGGATCTCGCGCAGGTGAGCCAGGGTGCAGGGCTTGCCCTGAAAACGGTTCACTTCCTCAAGCGCGGTTTTGGCCTGCTGCTTCACGCGCTGGGTACGCGCCAGTACGCGCTCGGTGTAGCTGCTCATCTCCTGATTAAACAGTTCGTTGGCCTGACGGTTTGCCAGCCACAGACTAAGGGCAATGGGCAGGAAAATAGCGATAATCAGCACGCCTGTGATCAGGCTCACCAGACGTTGCGTGGTCATTATTTTTCCTTTGTTGAGGTCAGAGGGTGTAATAGATTCGCGCGCTAATGATATCGCTGCTGAAGCGGTTCAGGCTAGCACAAAGGGCGGATAATACCGATTATCAGGAATTATGCGTATGGTTACGCGGTGAATTACCCCATCAGTAGTAGGTGTTATTAAGCTTATCGTGCTAATCATCACGTTTTTCGTCAAATGCAGTTATGAATATAAATTCATTTCGTTGCATCAAAATGCGATTTTGATGACACGGATCTTGCTGCAGTATTGGGGCTATCACGGCGCAAGGTGTGCTGGAAAAACATATTTGTATGACAAATAGACCTGATTCTAAAGGCCTGCCGCCGGGTAGGCGGTAAAGGCGTACGCGGATATGTACGAATATGACAATCTATGTCCGCGCGCAAAATAGATTTTTCATTCAGTTTTTATTTTCCGGAAAAAAGGGTTACGGGTGTGGCCTGTTACTTTAGTTGATTAAAATCAAGAAATGTCTCATACGATTTAATCAGAATAAACGCAAATTCCAATGAGTAGACGAACATGGAAAACAATAGCCATTCCTGGCCGCATATCAGACGTATTACCCATATTATGATGGTAAGCCAACGTAGCTGCTTCGACTTTCATATCTTCAACTCTAAATAACCTCCCTTCAATGGTGTGGGTCGGAACGCTATTCCGCCACGTCATGTCTGTTTTATCACTATTACGCCCTTAAGCACCGGAATCTATCGTGTATTGCGCATCAGCATAACGCCGCGCTGTGCCTGTTATTTATTTCTGGTTTGTGGCTTTCTCTTTTTCACCGCAAGGTGAGGAATCGTCACGCGTAATTAAATAAAACAAACAACCCATTAAAACCTATTTCTGATTATCCGACAAATAAATGATGTCGGAGGGTCTCCCCTTATTTATTGTTATGTACCGAGAAAATGATGAACCAATTTAATAACAAGATTGCGGTTAGCTCGACCATTACTTCCTGCTTCTCTAGCCGCCGTGAAAACTGCGATGTGCGCGGCACCGACTTCACCGACGTTTCCGCCGTGGTGCTGTCGGTGGCGGACGCCACTAACGGCATTCTGAAAACCATCGAAGCGACCGGTTTTGGCCTGCCGGTGTTTGTCGCCGTCTGCTGTGAAGACACGCTGCCGGCCGACGTGCTGCCGCGCGTGACCGGGGTCTTTGAACTGTGTGACGATAACGCCGACTACTATGGCAAACAGCTCGACGCCGCCGCCGATCGCTACGAAAGCGAAATGCTGCCGCCGTTCTTTAGCCGCATGGTGGATTACGTGGGCAAAGGCTACGCGGCCTTCGACTGCCCTGGGCACCAGGGCGGCCAGTTCTACCGCCGTCACCCGGCAGGCCGCCAGTTCTTCGACTGGTTCGGCGAAACCCTGTTCCGCTCTGACCTATGCAACGCCGATGTGGCATTAGGGGATCTGCTGATCCACGAAGGCGCGGCCTGTGCAGCGCAGCAGCACGCAGCGAAAGTGTTCAACGCCGACAAAACCTACTTCGTGCTGAACGGGACGTCCTCCTCGAACAAAGTGGTGCTGAACGCGCTGCTGGCGCAGGGCGACCTGGTGCTGTTTGACCGCAATAACCACAAATCGAACCACCACGGTGCGCTGCTACAGGCCGGGGCGACCCCGGTGTATCTGGAAACTGCGCGTAACCCGTTTGGCTTTATCGGCGGTATTGACGCCCACTGCTTCGATGAAAAATACCTGCGTAAGCTGGTGGAAGAGGTGGCGCCGGACCGTAAAAACCAGCAGCGCCCGTTCCGCCTGGCAATTATCCAGCTCGGCACCTACGACGGCACCATCTATAACGCCCGTCAGGTGGTGGATAAGATTGGCCACCTGTGCGACTACATTCTGTTTGACTCCGCGTGGGTTGGCTACGAACAGTTTATTCCGATGATGAAAGACTGCTCGCCGCTGCTGCTGGATCTGAACGAAAACGATCCGGGCATTCTGGTGACCCAGTCGGTACACAAACAGCAGGCGGGCTTCTCTCAGACCTCGCAGATCCATAAAAAAGACAGCCATATCAAGGGCCAGCAGCGCTACGTCAGCCATAAGCGCATGAACAACGCCTTTATGATGCATGCCTCTACCAGCCCGTTCTACCCGCTGTTTGCGGCGCTCGACGTGAACGCCAAAATGCACGCCGGTGAAAGCGGCAAGCGCCTGTGGCTGGACTGCGTGAAGTTCGGCATCGAAGCGCGCAAGCTGATTATGGAACTGTGCCAGCATATCCGTCCGTTCGTCCCGCCAATGGTAGACGGCAAGAAATGGCAGGATTACGACACCGAAGAGATGGCGGGCGATCTGCGCTTCTTCAACTTTATTCCGGGCCAGAGCTGGCACGCCTTTGAGGGCTACGCGCAGGATCAGTACTTTGTTGACCCGTGCAAACTGATGCTCACCACGCCGGGCATTAACGCGGAGACCGGCGAGTATGAAGCGTTTGGCGTCCCGGCAACCATTCTGGCGAACTTCCTGCGTGAAAACGGCATCGTCCCGGAAAAATGCGACCTTAACTCGATTCTGTTCCTGCTGACGCCGGCGGAAGACATGGCGAAGATGCGCCATCTGGTGGCGCAAATTGCGCGCTTTGAGCGTCTGCTGGAAGAGGATGCGCCGCTGTCTGAAGTCTTACCGGCGCTGTATGCCAACCATGAAGCGCGCTATCGCGGCTACACCCTGCGTCAGTTATGCCAGGAGATGCACGATCTGTACGTCAGCTACGACGTTAAACAGCTGCAAAAAGAGATGTTCCGTAAGGATTATTTCCCACGCGTCGCCATGAACCCGCAGCAGGCCAATATGGAATTTGTTCGCGGCAACGTGGAATTAGTCGCGCTGAAAGATATTGAAGGCCAGATTGCCGCCGAAGGCGCGCTTCCTTATCCACCGGGCGTGCTGTGCGTGGTCCCTGGTGAAGTTTGGGGCGGCCCGGTTCAGCGTTATTTCCTGGCGCTGGAAGAGGGCATCAACCTGCTGCCAGGCTTCGCCCCTGAATTACAGGGCGTATATATCCAGGAAGATGCTGACGGCTGTAAACGCGCCTATGGGCACGTCATTGAGCGTTAAGACCAGATTATCTCGTTAATTATGTTTACCCCTGCCGCTCGGTGAATTGCCGGGCGGCCTGGGGAATCTGAGCGTTAATAAAAAAGATAACGCTGATTAAATAAGAGGACAGCTTATGAGTACGTCAAAAAATAAAATGGGGGTGGTTCAGCTCACCATTTTAACCGCCGTCAATATGATGGGGTCAGGGATTATTATGCTGCCGACGAAGCTGGCTGAAGTCGGTACCATTTCGATTGTCTCCTGGCTGGTGACCGCCGTGGGTTCAATGGCGCTGGCCTATGCCTTCGCCAAATGCGGGATGTTCAGTCGTAAAGCGGGCGGGATGGGCGGCTATGCCGAATATGCGTTCGGTAAGTCCGGCAACTTTATGGCGAACTACACCTACGGCGTATCGCTGCTGATTGCCAACGTCGCCATCGCGATTTCGGCGGTGGGCTACGGTACTGAACTGATGGGCGTGAACCTGTCGCCATTTGCCATCTGTCTGGCCACCATTGCGGTGCTGTGGATCTGTACCGTCGCTAACTTTGGCGGGGCGAAAATTACCGGCCAGATCAGCGGCGTGACCGTCTGGGGCGTGATTATTCCGGTGGTCGGTCTGTCGATTATTGGCTGGTACTGGTTCAGCCCGCATCTGTATGCCGCTTCCTGGAACCCGCACCATACGCCAACTTTCTCGGCTATCGGTTCCTCTATCGCCATGACCCTGTGGGCCTTCCTGGGGCTTGAGTCAGCGTGTGCCAATACCGACGTGGTGGAAAACCCGGAACGTAACGTGCCGATCGCCGTGCTGGGCGGGACGCTGGGGGCGGCGGTTATCTACATCATCTCAACTAACGTGATTGCCGGTATCGTGCCAAATATGGATCTGGCGAACTCTACTGCGCCGTTCGGCCTGGCGTTTGCCCAGATGTTTAACCCAACGGTGGGTAAAGTGATCATGGCGCTGATGGTGATGTCCTGCTGCGGTTCACTGCTCGGCTGGCAGTTCACCATTGCTCAGGTGTTCAAATCGTCTGCTGACACCGGCTACTTCCCGAAAGTGTTCTCCAAAGTGACCAAAGCTGACGCGCCGGTCAAAGGGATGCTGGTTATCGTGGTGATTCAGACCGTGCTGTCGCTGATGACCATTAGCCCGTCGCTGAACAAACAGTTCAACGTGCTGGTGGATCTGGCGGTTGTCACCAACATCATCCCGTACATCCTGTCGATGGCGGCGCTGGTGATTATCCAGAAAGTCGCGAAAGTGGAACCGGGCAAAGCGCGTATCGCCAACCTGATTGCTTTTGTCGGCGCGCTGTATAGCTTCTATGCGCTGTACTCTTCCGGTGACGAAGCGATGATGTACGGTGCTATCGTGACCTTTATCGGCTGGACCCTGTACGGCTTTATTTCACCAAAATTTGAACTGAGCAACGCGGCATAATCGGGAGAAGAGCATGTCTCTGTGGCAAGCGACCTTTATTTTTGCGAAGAAAGAGTATGACGCTGAGTTCGACGCGCTGAACGACATCATCGAACAGGCGACGCTGGCCTCAAGCGGCTATCTGGGGATGGAAAGCTACCAGAGCGCCGATGGCCTTAGGCTTATCAACAACTATTACTGGTCAGATAAAGCGGGGATGGAGGCGAGTATTCATAACGCCCACCACGTTGAAGCCAAAGGTAAAAGCGAGCGCTGGCTGGCGGGGTATCAGGTGATTATCGCCGAGATTTCCACGGTGCATAATCATGCATTGAGCCATCCACTGCAGGCATTTAGCCGGTAGCTTGCATAAAAAAGTGTGCGGACGAGCCCCTCGCCCCTCTGGGGAGAGGGGGAAAACCATTCAACGCCTTCCCTAATGGAAGGCGTTTTTACGTTTACATCTGAGAGAAGACGTTCATGATCACGCCGCCGGAGATGATCAGCACCATCGCCAGAATAGCGGGCAGATCCGGCTTTTGCTTATAGAGGATCATCGAGAAGATGGTCACGCCGACGATGCCAAAACCGCACCACAGCGAATAGGCGACGCCAACCGGGATGGTGCTCATGGCGCGGGTCAGCGCGAAGTAGCACAGGCTGTAGGCGCAAACGACCAGCACCGATGGCCCCAGCTTGCTGAAGCCGTTGGTCTTTTTGATCATTGAGGTGCCGGTGATTTCGGAGCCGATAGACAGCGCCAGCCATAAAAATCCGAGATTAAACATAGTGAATTCCTTTTGCGTTAGTTGGCGACGTTTTTGTCCAGGGTAGAAGCGGCAGGCTTGGCGGGCGTCTCTTCGCTCTCCTCACTGCCCATTTTGGAAAACAGGTTCATGATGACGATGCCGCTGGCGATGATCACCATACCGATAATAGCGGCGGTGTCCGGGTGCTGGCCGTAGAAGGCCATGCCCAGCGTGGATACCACCAGGATGCCGGTGCCGGACCAGGTCGCATAGGCCAGGCCCACGGGGATATCTTTCACCGCGCGGGAGAGCGAGTAGTAGCAGGTGCAATAGAGCACCACCAGCAGGGCGAGCAGCAGCATTTTGGTGGTGCCTTCGCTGCTACCGAACATTTTCAGGGTTGAGGTGGCCGAGGTTTCTGACACGATAACCAGCAGCATCCATAGCCAGCATTTTGTTTTTGAAGACATCTTCTACACTCCAGGTTTTATTATCGAGGTAAGGTTATTTTTTCTTCGTTTTGACATAGTCGACGGCGGCATCGGTCAGCACGACGTCAGGTCTTGCGGCCAGCGACGGATTATTGACGATATCTGTGACAGTCAGATAACGACGGGTTGCCGCTAACGGTGCGGGCGCAGGTGCGGTGACGCCCGTTGTCAGTTTCTCCAGCAGTTCGTTCATGGTGCATAGCGTCACGCCGCACGCCGCCAGGCGGGCAAGAGTTGCGTCGATATGCGCAGTATAGGCGCTGTCGATGACCGCGCCGCGCAGCTGGTTTAGCTCGCTGTGCGGGCAGCAGTGGTAGCGCAGCGCCAGCACCGGAATGCCCGCCAGCAGCGCCTCGTGCAGCCGACGCGCCACCGGGCTATGCAGCGTGCCGTTGACCAGATCTGCCGCCTGGGGATAGTCGAGAAACGGCAGCAGCAGCGCCTTATAGCCCATCGGCGGCTCACCTGACAGCGGCAGAACCTCCCCAAGCTGATGCCACGCTGCGGCATCCTCAAGGGTTTCGTCCATCGCCAGCACCAGCCGCTGCCCGCAGCCTGCCAACCGTTGGCGAATAGCCTGACGGTAGCCGTCGGCGGCGGTGACCATCACCAGCACCGGCGGCTGTAAACGCTGGAGGATCTGCGCCACCAGACGGTCGATCTGTTGCTCGCTCATCAGTCGCTCCTTTAGCCTATCAGCGTGACCGGCGCGCCGTTCTTCAGCCCGGCGGCGTTGTCCTCTTCGGTGTCGATATGGAACTCAAGGGCGAAATCGTCGCGCACGCGCACCACCACTTCATCGAAGGTGAGCTGTCGTTCGCCGTGGCTACGAACGCTGACCTTCTGGCCGTTGCGAACGTTAAGCGCACGGGCATCCTGCGGCGACATATGAATATGCCGCCAGGCGCAGATCACCTGCGAGTGCAGCTCAACGTGGCCTTTTGGCCCCACCAGCAGCGCATCACCCGCGTTCTCCAGCTGGCCGGATTCCCGCACCGGGGCTTTGATTCCCAGCGCGAAGCAGTCGGCGCGGGAGACTTCCAGCTGCGTGATCGGCCGGGTAGGGCCGAGCACGCGAACCTGAGTCAGCGAGCCTTTTGGCCCGACCACGGTGACGCACTCCTCGGCGGCAAACTGCCCCGGCTGGCGCAGCGGTTTGAACGGCGTTAGCGCATAGCCTTTGCCGAACAGCGCTTCGACATCCTGTTGCGACAGATGAACGTGGCGGTTAGAGACGCCCACCGGGATGGCGGGCGTGGCCTCGTGCAGTCGGGCGCTGATTTTTTCCTGTAGCAGGGTGTCAATCATGCCTTTTTCCCTTTCTTATGCGCGGCGTTTTTCTCTTCCACAACCGGGGCTGGTGCGGCGGGTGCTTCCGGTTCAGCGACGTCCACCGGCGGTTCGATAACCGGTTTAACGGGCTCGACCGGTTTCGTCGGCGCAGCGGGCTCGGTCTGCACCCTCGGTGGATGCCCTTTGAGGGTGCTCAGCGCTTCCACAATGCAGCGTTCCGGACGAGCGATGACCAGTGAATTAACCGGCAGATTCGTCGCCTTAACCACCTCCACGCCGCGTTCGATAGCGGCGTGGATGGCGCTGATCTCTCCTTCAAAGCAGACGCTCACCAGCCCCGACCCCACCTTGCGATAGCCGATGCAGGTGACGCCTGCGGCTTTACAGGCGGCGTCGACGGCCTGGATAGCGGCGACCCATCCTCGTGTTTCAATGACGCCTAAACTTTTCATTCTCGGCTCCTTTAGTGACGTACTAAGCGAATATCAAAATCAAATCCGGCGAAAAAGGCCTCCAGCTGGTTCAGCTCTTCCACGCTGTACGACGGGTCCTGAAGAATCGGGTAGGGCATCTCCAGACGTTCGTATTTTTTGCGTCCCAGCTGGTGGTACGGCAGCATATCGATGCGGCGGATGTTGCCGCGCTTCGCCAGTTTCTGTACGTAATCGATAGCCCCGGTAATCGCTTCCCACGAGTCGTTGTAGCCGCGCACCAGTGGCATGCGGATAATCACGTTCGCGCCGGAATCGACCAGCCATTCGAGGTTGCGGCGCACCCCTTCGTTACCGATACCGAACAGCGTTTTGTGGTGATCGCTGTCGATCTGCTTGATGTCGAATAAGAAGGTGTCGGTGACCGGCGCCAGCTTCTGGTAGTTCGCCAGCGGGGTGGTGCCCTGGGTTTCGACGGCGGTGTTGAGCATCATTTTTTTGCATTCGCTAAACAGGGCGACGGCAAAATCGGTCTGCAGGCTCATCTCGCCGCCGCCGATGGTCACGCCGCCGCCGGAGGAGATATAGAAGTCGTAGTCCTGCATGATGACCTCCATCAGCTCGCTGACGGTGACATCTTTGCCCATGATATCCAGCGCGTTCTGGGTGCAAATCTCTTCACATTTTCGGCAGCCGATACAGTCTTTATTGCGGTTGACGAAGTGCTTCATTTCGCCGTTTTCTTCCGCGCGGTAATGAATGCCCGCCGGGCAGACGTTCACGCAGTCGCCGCAGTTAATGCACTTGTCCTGAGAGAACATCACCTGAAACTGGCTGCTTAACCCTTCCGGGTTGGCGCACCACGGGCAGCGAATGTTGCAGCCCTTAAAAAACACCAGCGTGCGAATGCCGTCTCCGTCATAGATCGAATACTTCTGAATATTAAAAATTCGACCCGTTAATTCCTGCGTATTGCCCATCACGCTTGCCTCCTGAATATTCTGGACGTCCTTGTCCTTATGCGTTCCGTTACATCAGAACTTCTCAATCACCGTACGGCTGATGATCTCGTCCTGTACCTCTTTGCACAGCTCAACGAAGTAGGCGCTGTAGCCCGCCACGCGCACGATCAGGTCGCGGTATTTTTCCGGCTCCAACTGGGCTTTCTTCAGCACTTCGTTATCGACGTAGCTGAACTGCATTTGGCCGTTGCCGAGAATCGATGCGGTGCGCAGCAGGGTGATAAGCCCGTGGCGGCCTTCTGGGGTATCGAGCAGCCCTTTGAGGAACTTGAAGTTGTGCACCATGCCGATGTTCATGGTTTCCACGTTCATTTTGCTGACCGACTTGATGATGGCGGTTGGGCCATGTTTGTCCGCGCCCTGGGTCGGGCTGATGCCGTCGGAGAGCGGCATCCATGCCAGACGGCCGTTCGGCGTGGCGTTGGTCAGCTCGCCGATTGGCGTGTTGTTGGAGATGGAGAGCGTGCCGTGGCTCAGGGTGGAGTAGAGCATTTTGTACTTGCGGCACTCGCGCTCGGTCCACTCGGTAATGTCCAGCGCGTACTGGTCAACGTAGTTATCGTCGTTGCCGTACTTCGGTGCGTTCAGGCAGTCGCGGCGCAGCCCTTCAAAACCTTCAAAGTTCGCCAGCATCGCATCGCGCATCTGCTCAAGGGTGTATTTCTTATCTTCGAACACCAGCTTGCGAATAGCGGCCATCGAGTCGACGTAGGTCGCCAGACCGGAGAAAATCAGCCCCGGCCCGTGGTTGACCATCGCGCCACCGGCGGCCACGTCTTTGCCTTTTTCCATGCAGCCTTCGACCAGCAGCGACATCAGCGGTTTCGGCGCCACGTCGCGGTGCACGCGTTGGCTGATCACCGTACCAATCGCCGACAGGCGCACGATGTGGGCAATCTGCTGTTTCACCGCTGCGTCGAACGCCTCGAAGGTGTGCAGGTCGCGCAGGTCGCCGGTATCCAACCCCTGATAGCTGTCGAACAGCACCATGCGGCCACGGTTTAAGACGAACTCAATGGCGATTGGCCATTGGGTGTAGCCGGTGGAGGTCCACTGGTAGATGCGGCCGGATTTCTGCGGTTCCACGCAGCCCATCAGGCAGTAGTCACGCGCGTCTTCGAAGTCGAAGCCTTTGCGCAGCATCATCTTGATGTGGGAGTCATCGAAGTGACAGGCCGGGAAGCCCATACCCGCTTTCACCACGTCGACGATTTTTTCCATGTACTTTTGCGGTGACTGGTTATGAATACGGCAGGCCAGCGACGGCTGGTAAACCTTCACAAAGCGCACGGCGTCCATGATCAGATAGGTCAGGTCGTTACAGGCATCGCCGCCGGAACGCTTCTGGCCGCCAACGGTCAGGTTGATAAACGGCTGGTAGCCCGCGAAGTACTTCGCCCCCAGTTCGCTGGACATCCACATCAGTTCGGCGCATTTGATGATAAATGCCTGCAACAATTCCAGCGCGGCATCGTGGGTCAGGCGGCCTTCGCGGATATCGGCTTCGAACATCGGGTAGCAGTATTGGTCAACGCGGCCCAGCGACAGCCCGGTCTGGTTCTCTTCGATTTCAAACAGCGATTCGACGGTCCAGATGCTTTGCAGCGCTTCCTGCAGGGTTTTCGGCGGATTCGCCGGGACGTTCTGGTTCACTTCGGCGATGGTCAGCAGTTCAGCGCGACGCTGGGCATTCTGCTCAACGGCGGCCAGTTCGCGGGCGCGGGCAGCGATACGGTGGGCGTAGCTCACTACCCCTTCGCAGGTTTCAATCGCCGCTTTGTAGTAGTAAATACGGTCGATGTCTTCCGGGTTTTCCATGCTCAGCGTTGCCAGGTTCGCCTCGGCGTCGGCTTTGATGCCGTTCATCCCTTTGGTAAATAGCAACACGTCGTAGCCCGGACAGGTATCACCGCCGCCGTTGATCTGGTGGTAGGAGAGGTCGCTGACAAAGGTTTCGCCGCTGAAGGACCAGACGCCCGCCTCGCGGTACTGCGCTTCGCAGATCTCATCGAGGGAACGGCCTTCCCAGAACGGCACGATCTCTTCGCGGATGGTCTTTTTATCTTCTTCGCTGATCTCAAACGGATCCTGCGGACGGGTGCTCATGGTGTCGAGCTCGTCGCGTACCCAGCGCCAGGCGATATCCGGCGAGAAGGCCCCAGCGCGCGGCTTGCCGCACGGATGGCCGACGATCAGTTCATCGTCCTGAATCAGAATCGGCGCGGTTTCGCAGGCATGGCGGAACGCTTTGGCGCGCAGCAGAATGGTCGGCATCCCCGGGTTGGCTTTCACCACTTCGGTAAAGGCCAGCGCGCGGTAGATGGAGACGCTTGGGCGCACGGTCAGGTAGTGGTTGCGCAGGCGCTGCATGCGCGGGGTCAGCCCTTCCGCCGTGGTGGTTTCACTGCAGTTGGCGAACGGTGCTGCGGAAACGGGCTGCTTGCCGCTGAACAGACGCACCGGCAGATGCAACGCGCTGAGGTTGTGCTGGGCACTCAGGAACATCTCAGACAGGGCGTTGATGTTCGCGTTTTCAAGGCTCGCGCCGTGCAGCAGGGCATCGAACATCGGGTAGCCATCAATCGCGCTGGCGGCGCGGACTTCGCTTAATTCCGCGAGCTTAAACCACAGCGACTCAACGATTTCATACGCCTGAGCGTCGGTCAGTGCGCCGTTGGCAATATCGTGCTGGTAGTACGGCAGCAGGGCTTTGTCGGCGCCTTCCGGGTTCACCGCGTAGCTGCCGTTATCGAGCTGCAGCGCCAGCTGGAACAGATAGAACGCCTGGCAGGCCTCTTTAAAACTGCGCGCCGGATGGGCCGGAACGTGGTGCAGAATCGCGACGCTGTCTAACAGCTCGGCTTTGCGATACGCGTTGGTTTCAGCGGCGGCCAACTGCTCGGCGCTGTGGGCGAGATTTTGTGCCAGCGCCATCAGGGCGTCACAGGCGTAAATCGCGGCGCGGCAGCCGTTCACTTCGTCCATGCCGCTGCGGCTGACGGCGCTGCCGAGCGTACGGGTTTTCTCTTCCAGCTGGTGTTTAATCGCCAGCACGCCTTTCTCGACCACCAGTTTATAGTCCGGGGAGTCGAGGTCGCTGTTCAGATTGAGGAACTGGAACGCCGATGGGCGACGTGCGGCGGCTTCATCATGGAAAATCGCGCCGTGCGGCTTGCGGGTCTGGTTACCGACGATCAGCTCATCGGCGCTGATGGTGAGCGGCAGCTGACGCATCAGTTCATAGAAGCGGCGCGCCGGTTTGACGGCGGCGGGAACGCCAGCGATATCGCCGTCCAGCCCGCTCAGCACGGTCGCGTGTTCGGTGCACAGGGTGCTGGCGTTGGCCAGTAAACGTTCAGCCAGCACTTTGACGCGCGGCGTTAAGCTGTAGTGTGCCATAGGTAAGATCCTCTCGTTCTTGTTATCCGTGGCGCTGAACGGCGCAGCCGCTCCATGCCTGGCGATAAAGTTCGGTTAATGCCTGCGCGTCCGGCGTGCGCGGGTTGGTGGGGGTGCAGCTGTCACGCAGCGCCTGACCGACCATCTCCGCTAAGCGATGCTCAAACGCCTCGCCGTCCACGCCAGTGCCGTGAATGCCGGCGGGCAGGGTCATTTCATCTTTCAGTGCTTCAATGGCGACCAGCAGGCTGGTGACGCCTTCGCGGGCGGTGCTCGCGGGCAGACTCAGCAGGCGGGCCAGATGCGCATATTTGTGCGCGGCCTCGGTATCGCACTGCCCCTGATAGTCAGCGTTCCACGCCACCACCTGCGCCATCAGCAGGGCGTTGGCGCGACCGTGCGGGACGCGAAAGATGCCGCCGAGCGCGTGGGCCAGACTGTGGGTGATGCCGAGCGACGCGTTGGTAAAGGCCATGCCCGCCATACAGGAGGCGTTGTGCATTTTCTCCCGCGCCTGCAAATCCTGGCCGTTGCGCCAGCAGGTTGGCAGGTAGCGGAACACCTGCTGCACCACCTTCTCGGCCAGCGCATCGGTAAAGTCGCTGGCGGCGCGGGAGACGTAAGCCTCCAGCGCGTGGCACAGCACGTCCATCCCGGTATCAGCGGTGATGGACGGCGGCACCGACGCCACCAGCGTCGGGTCGAGAATGGCGATATCCGGCAGCAGCGACGGGTCGACCAGCACCAGCTTCTCGGCGTGAGCCTTCACCACCGAAAAGCTGGTGACTTCCGAGCCGGTACCGCTGGTGGTGGGGATGGCCACGAAGCAAGGGCGCTGGCGACCGGCGTCCGGGCGGGTTTGCGCCAGGGCGAAAATAACCGCTTTGGCGGCGTCAATCACCGAACCGCCGCCCAGGGCGACCACCAGATCCGGATAGCGGCTGTCCATCAACTTCATGCCGCGTACCACGGTGGCGATGTCCGGGTCAGCCACCACGTCATCCCAAATTTGCAGCGCAATGCCGCGCTCGCCGAGGATCTCCGTCACCCTAGCGGCGAGGCCAAACTTGACCATCGCCTGGTCGGTGACCAGCAGCGCCTGATGGGCACTGACATCACGCAGGGCTGACAGCGCGTCCTGGCCGAAGCAGATCCGGGGTTTCAGCAAAAATTCACTCATTGGGTTATTCACTCCTTAAGCGTCCCGAAACACGTTCTCGACAATGGCTACCACCGCCATCGCTTTATAGCGGTCTTTGTTGAGCGCGAAGTACTCCTCGGCCAACACGATGTCGTGCATCCCCGCGCCGACGCTATCGACGGCGACCCAGGAGCGGTCTTTCATCGGCTGCTGGTTGTCATCCAGTTCAGTGATCAGCAGCAGGTTGCTGCCCCGTAGCTCATCGCTCTTTTGTGTGGCCACGACATGTCCGGTAACCTTTGCGAGAATCATTGTTTTTATCGCCTTATATCAATGCGTTACTTGCCTAAACGCTCAAGCACCTGACGGATCACGCGCTCCACGTTCTGCTCGCTGATGTCACCTTCTGCCTCTGCGGTCGCCGCCGTCGCGAAACGGTTGTCGCCGTGGGTATTGAGGGTGACGGCTGGGGCAGGGGAGGTGAAACGCGCGTCGTCAACGATGCTGCGGCGTGGGTCAACCGGCTGGCTGGTGATGGTCGGCTGCGGTTCCACGCGGCTGCTTGGTGCGCGCAGTTCGTCGATAGAGCGCACGCCGTAGCCCACTTTGCGGATATTGAGCAGGTTCATCGGGCCGACGTTATCGGAGCTGGAGCCGCCGCCCACCGCGCCGCAGCCTAAGGTCAGCGCCGGGGTGATGTTGGTGGTCGCGCCGATACCGCCCAGCGCTGCGGGCGTGTTGATCAGAATGCGGTTAACCGGTTTTTCAAGGCAGAACTGACGGATAACATCCTGGTTGCGGGTGTGGATCACCAGCGTATGGCCAAGGCCTTCGTTGGTCAGCAACTCCACCACGCGATGGCAGGCGGCTTTCCAGTCCTCTTCCACGTACAGGCCAAGTACCGGGCACAGCTTTTCACGCGAGTAGGGGTTTTTCGACGAGACGGTGGTCTGTTCGGCAATCAGCACGCGGGTGCTGGCCGGTACGCAGAAGCCCGCCATCTGGCTCAGATAGAGCGCCGTTTTGCCGACGACTTTCGGGTTGATGGTGCCGTTCGGACGCAGCAGCAGGGCCGCCATTTTCGCCGCTTCGCCTTCGTTCATAAAGTACGCGCCCTGGGCTTCCAGCTCGCGATGTACTTCATCGTAAATACAGCCTTCGACGATGATTGACTGCTCAGAAGCGCAGATCACGCCGTTATCGAAGGTTTTGCTGGTGATGATATCTTTCACCGCGTGAGGAATATCGGCGCTGCGCTCGATAAACGCCGGGCCGTTACCCGGGCCGCCGCTGATGGTTGGCGTACCGGAAGCGTAGGCCGCGCGCACCATGCCTTCACCGCCGGTCGCCAGGATTAGCGACACGTCTTTGCTGTGCATCAGTTCGGAGGTGGCTTCCAGCGTCAGTTCGCTCACGCCGTCAACGATGCCGGCCGGTGCGCCCGCCGCTTCTGCCGCGCGTTTGACAATCTCAATCGCTTTCCAGCTGCACTGACGTGCACCCGGATGCGGCGAGAAGATAATGGCGTTGCCGGCCTTCAGGGCAATCAGCGTTTTGTAGATGACCGTTGAGGTCGGGTTGGTTGAGGGAACCAGCGCGCAGATAACGCCGAGCGGCACGCCCACGTCCATCACTTTTTTCTGTTGATCGTCATGAATGATGCCGACGGTCTTCATATCTTTGATGGCGTCGTAAACGCGCAGCGAGGCAAAACGGTTCTTCAGGACTTTATCCTGCCAGTTGCCGAAGCCGGTCTCTTCCGCGGCCATTTTCGCGAGCGCTTCGGCATGGTGCGCCGCTTCCTGGGCCACGTTTTTCACGATGGCGTCGATTTGCTGCTGCGAAAAGGTGGCCATTACCGCTTGCGCTTTTTTGGCGTTGCGCACCAGTTCTCGCGCGTTCTGGCGAGAGAGCAAATCGGTATCCAGTTCAATCATGAGTCTATCCTTCATCAGACGAAAAGAGTGCAGACGGGGCGTGCCCGGTCAGGTCATGCTTTATGCTGCGATGCGATTTTTTCGATGTCGTTATGCGGGCGGGCGATGACGCGGGAGGTCACCACTTCACCGATGCGTTTTGCCGCTTCCACACCGGAGTCCACCGCCGCGTTAACCGCGCCGACGTCGCCTTTCACCATCGCGGTGACGAGGCCGGAGCCGACGTTTTCATAGCCGATAAGCTCGACGTTGGCGGCTTTGCACATCGCATCTGCCGCTTCGATACAGGCCACCAGACCTTTGGTTTCAATCAGACCAAGCGCTTCTTTCATCATTTTCTCTCCGGTTATTCGCTAATTTTGTAGTGCGAGACAATCTTGTTGATGTCGTTATGTGGACGCGCGATAACCAGCGAGGTCACCACTTCACCAATGCGCTGCGCCGATTCCACGCCGGAGTCCACCGCCGCTTTCACCGCGCCGACGTCGCCTTTCACCATCGCGGTGACGAGACCGGAACCGACGTTTTCGTAGCCGATAAGCTCGACGTTGGCGGCTTTACACATCGCATCTGCCGCTTCGATACAGGCCACCAGACCTTTGGTTTCAATCAGACCTAATGCATCACCCATTTGCGTTCTCCTGGCCTTAAGCCTTGTGTTTAATGACAATTTTGTTGATGTCGTTATGTGGACGCGCAATCACCAGCGACGTCACCACTTCCCCAATGCGCTGCGCCGATTCCACACCGGAATCCACCGCCGCTTTCACCGCGCCGACGTCGCCTTTCACCATCGCGGTGACGAGGCCGGAGCCGACGTTTTCGTAGCCAATCAGTTCAACGTTGGCGGCTTTACACATCGCATCCGCGGCTTCAATGCAGGCCACCAGACCTTTGGTTTCGATAAGCCCTAATGCATCACCCATTGCTTCACTCCTCAAAACAGGTTGTGTGATTTCAGGAAAACCGTCCGTGTCACGGCGTTAACCCACGGCAGCGGCGTTCGGGATTCACTATAGGGACTAGCGGTTATGGTGGAATTTAAATCTGGTCGTGAGTCTGATTTAGATAAAAATTCTGCCATTTAGCCTCTTATGGCCGCTGATTTATCTCTTTATGCTGTGGCGCGGGGCGGGATTTTGACGAAAGTAAGGTGCTTTTTTCAGCGCTCATGGCGGCAGTCATGAATGTTATGAAATTGCTAAATTTATACAAAAGTCGAGTAACATAGCGCAGGGGCAACTGTGGTGAGGTTCAAATTTTGGCGGCGAGGCTAAACGCAAAAGATGCGCTTTTTTGCGAGGGGTAATCGGCGGGAAAAAGCGGGTGCGCGATGGATCACAGTTTGCCGTTGGTACGCCTGAACATCGTTAATTATTCAGAGGGGATTATGCTGAGTGGACTTAATCATCTGACCCTGGCAGTCAGCGACCTGACGCCAAGCGTCGCTTTTTATCACCGGTTACTGGGGATGCGCCTGCACGCTCGCTGGGATGGCGGAGCCTATTTGTCGTGTGGAGCGTTGTGGCTTTGCCTGTCGCTGGATGACCAGCGTCGCAACACGCCGTCCGAGGAGAGCGATTATACCCACTATGCCTTTAGCGTGGCGGAAGCTGATTTTGCAACGATGGCCGAGCGACTGGCGCAGGCCGGAACGGTGGTGTGGAAGGATAACCGCAGCGAAGGGGCATCTTACTATTTTCTCGACCCGGACGGACACAAGCTGGAACTGCACGTTGGCAGTCTCGCCCAGCGGCTGGCCGCCTGCCGTGAGCGCCCCTATCAAGGCATGGTCTTTTATGAGGACGGTGAGTCTTAGTTCAGCGCGCTACCTGACTTCAACGTACAGATCCACAGCGGTGAGTTGATGGAACTGAGCAGAATCGCCTTGTCGTTAAGCTTCTGGGCGTTGAGAAACAGCCCGTCGTGGCTGTCGGACATCTCGCGCATAAAGTAGGCGAAAATCACGTCCGGCGACTCATCGATGGACGAGGCGCTCGACTCCCACTGGTTGATACGGTAGTGGCGTTCGGTGGCGGAAATGCGTTTGCTGCTGTAGCTGAATTTGACGTAGCGCTGTAGATAGAGCCAGCCGGCGGCCGAATCGGTATAGCCCTCGACCACCATTGAGCCTTTGCCGTGGCTGCCAAAGTTGAAGTGAATGTTGCCGTTCACGTTCTCTTTTTCCATATTTTCAAAACGCATGATCCCTTTGGTGGAGCAGCTCATCACCCCGGCGTTTTCATCGGGCAGAAGACGCCAGGCGCTAAACCCGGCGACCACGATAAAGATGAGCAGAGAAAGGGCAAAGAACGTACGCGGCGCGAGTTTCATTACGGCTTCCAGGAGTAGTAAAAGTAGTTGTCGCAGTAGCTAAACGGGTTATCTTCATGCATCGCGCAGTGGGCGAGGAATACGCGCCCCAGACCGTTGGTCTCCAGCCTGTCGCCGTAGAAGAAGAGGAAGCGCTCGCCGGGTTTGCACTCGACTTTCAGTCGCTGGCGCACCTCATCGAAATTTTTCACGTAGGCGCTGGCGCTGACCGAGCGCAGCATCTCATCGCTGGCCAGCAGTTCGCACTGGCTATGGGTGATTTGACTCAGGGTGATGGGGCGTGACTCTCGCACCCCCACCAGGCTTAGAATAAGCAGCAGCAGCGCGATGGTCAGCAGGCAGGCACCAGCGATATACCAGCAGGTGCCGCGCGCATGCGTCGTAGCGGGAGGGGTTTCCTGCGGCGGCTCTGGCGCAGTTTCGTCGACGATGACCGGCGGTTCCGGCGTGGGGGCGGGCGGAGGGGTGTCGTCCAGCGCCTCAATGACCACGTCCGGGTTGAGCTGCAAATAACTCCGCGACACGGTGACGATAATGTTGTCGATTCCGTAGTGGCGGAAGGTTTTGCGCAGCATGCTCAGATATTGATTCAGGTTGCTGTTCGACGAGGTTAACCCGTTGTCATCCCAGACCTTCTTGAGTACCTCTTCCCGGCTGACGATTCCGGTGTTATGCAAAAAGAAGAACAGCAGGGCGCTGGCGGTGATAGACAGCTGGCTGTCCGGCTCATCGCTTTGCGGCAGCGTTATCGTGCCATCCGTTGCGTCATAAATAAAACGGGCATTGATGTTGTAGCGCATCGCGGCCTCAGCCTATGTGCTTCACGCGGGAAGCGTCATCTTATTAAGAGATTCGACCAACGTTCGTCGGTGCTCGGTGCACATGGTGATCCCTTCCGTGAGTTCAGATAACCAGATACCGTCTGCTGCATAGCGCACCAGCGTACCGGTGGGGCTATTATCCAGCGCGTCGCCACGCGCAAGGTGATCGAGCATCCAGTCGCGCCAGCATTTTCGCAGCACCGGTTCATCCGGCATGGCCAGCGACAACACCATCAACTGGCGGCTTTCGTGCGTATCCGTCAGGTCGGCAAGGTAGTTCAGATAGGCGCGGGTAAAGCGACCATAGCTGACGCCATCTTTCTGCATCAACGCGACGATCGCTTCTTCCATAATCGCCAGCAGCCGGGTAAACAGCGCGTAAATCAGCGCCTGTTTATTGGGAAAGTGGTGGATTAACCCGCCTTTACTGACGCCAGCTTCCCGGGCGACAGCGTTCAGCGACAGGGCGGCAATGCCGTCTCGTCCGGCAATCATCGCTGCCGACTCCAGCAGCAGCTGATATAAACGGACCGGATCTTTTTTGCGGTGTTGGGCTTCCATGTTCATGGCCCGAATCATACCGACCAGACGGTATGATTATTTTTGACAGCGATCAAAGCGAGGAGGATGTCCGTAGAAGGATTGTGGGTAATGCGTGAGAGGTCACAATTTGCGGTAGAAATCAGTTGGTTCCCGCGCTATCTACACATATCGATGACGCATCACCTGGATCATTTCACACTGCCATACGATTCCTGGGGAGGGGTATCGAAAATTTACGCACTTGCGCACAGTGTTTCGGTGCATTAATATTTTGCTTAAGGAAACCAAGGAGGCGCGATGGAATGCCTGGTATGCTTATAAACATTGGAGGTTTTCGAGACCGTTGGCTTGAGGATTTTTTTAAGCATGCAACATCGCATAAAAAAATCCCGACAGACATACATGCCGCTCTGGCTCGGAAGTTAGATATCATTAATGCGGCGGTAACTTATAAAGACTTAATGTCGCCGCCCGGTAACCGTTATGAGGAGCTTGAAGGAAAACTCAAAGGTTATTCTTCGATAAGGGTTAACAAGCAGTACCGATTAATTTTCCGGTGGGTAAATGGTAAAGCACAAGATTTATACTTAGACCCACATGAATACTAATCCCAGGAATGAATCGGCTGAGCCATTTTTATTGCAGCTAAGCTGCCGACTATCATGGAGTAAATTATGAATCAAGCAACCAGAAAGCCGACCACAGTAGGGGACATCCTCCTGTTTGAATACCTGGAGCCGCTTGACCTTAAAATCAACGAACTAGCGGAAATGTTGCAGGTACACCGCAACACGGTCAGCGCGTTAGTGAACAATAATCGTAAGCTGACTATTGATATGGCGTTTCGCCTGGCTAAAGCGTTTGATACCTCAGCTGAATTCTGGATTAATTTACAGGTTGCTGTTGATGTATGGGAAACCGAAAACGACGCCCGTCTGCAGGTTGAACTTAATCAAATTGTTACGGCAGAAGAGTTTCTAGCCGCACGCGCTAAAGCAAATAAAAACGCGGCGTAAACGAGGGTTCAAACTCACTTTCTGTTAATGATAAAGGCCGCTAGATTTTTTTTCTGCGGCCTTTTTGCTTTTACTACAGTAACTTACTTCTGTGCAGCGCTTTTAGCTTTCGCTTTTGCGTTATCGCAGGCCGTCTGGTTTTTCGCACAGGCGTCTGTTGCTGCTTTCGCTTCTTTCTGCGCGTTGGCTTTTGCCGTGCTCTTCGCCTGAGCGCACTGGGATGGATTGTTCTGGCAGGCGGTTTTTGCGTTGGCGACTGCCTGACCGTTGGCGGCATTCGCCGCGCCCATTGCCAGCAGTGCGCAGGCGCCTAACATCATCGCGATTTTTTTCATGTTGCTTACTCCGCCGCAGCCTGGGCCAGATCGTTTTGAACCTGTTTACGCTGTTCCGCGGTCAGCACCTGGCTTAAGTCAAAGTAGTATTTCACTTTGTAGTAGCGAACCTGCTGATCAACTTTGCTGAATGCCGCCAGCTGTTTGTTCACGCCCGCTTCATCCCATTTGCCGGACTGGATCATGTCGATGATCATGCCGTCTTTAACATCCTTCATGGAGATAGCCTGAACGTTTTTCTCCAGCTGCTGGTGCAGGGTTTTCATTTTGGACACCTGAGCATCGGTCAGCTTCAGATGCTGAACGATAGGGTCCTGAGCTGGCGCTGGGGCAGCGGTGGTATCAGCAGCCTGAGCGGCGAAGGTCGCGCCAGCAAGGGTGGCAACCAGTAAAGCGGTGCGGGTAAATTTTTTCATTGTAGTCATCCATAAAGCATTCAAATTGACGCCGAAGCGCCAGGCAACGGAGGAGAAACCCCCTGATTTTTGTCGGGGTAATGATAGGTTGACAGTCAGCCTTGATGCTCGCGGATTGTTGTGTCTGTTGGTAACGATGGGAAACAATGACTCTATGAAATCATAACTGTTTACGTATTAAGACCTTCTTAATGTTGCGGTTTTATTTTCGACCATTTCAGCAGTAAAACCACGCCAATGGAAAGACGAAATTGTGCAAAGCATTTGCGATATCTGGCGTTACTTATCAAATTTTACCTTTAGATAACAATTACTTTCGCCAAATGATATTTGGTTATAAAGCATAGCGAATCGTTATTTGTTCCGCTGAGGGCAGTGTGGGAGCGTAAAAAGACAATACAAAAACAAGGGTATCCAGAAAGATTATGGCAAAGACAAAACAGACCGTTGCACAGCTCGCACTTATCACTGGCCTGGTGGCTGCCGGCCTGACCACCTTCACTGCGCAAGCCGATCAGCTGGCGGATATTAAGGCCAAAGGCGTGGTTAAAGTGGCCACCTTTGATGCCAACCCGCCGTTTGGTTCCGTGGACGCGAAAACGCACGAACTGGTGGGCTACGACGTCGATTTCGCCAAAGCGCTGGCTAAATCGCTGGGCGTGAAGCTGGAACTGGTGGCGACTAACCCGGCTAACCGTATCCCGCTGCTGCAATCCGGCAAGGCGGATCTGATTGTTGCTGACATCACCATTACTCCAGAACGCGCACAGGTTATCGACTTCTCTACCCCATACTTCGTTACCGGCCAGCAGTTCCTGGTACCGGCGACCGGCGGCGATAAGCTCGACGATTACAGCAAAGCGCGCATCGGCGCGGTGAAGGGCACCACCGGCGAGCAGACGCTGCATCAGCGCTTCCCGCAGGCGCGCGTGCTCTCCTATGACGATATTCCGCTGGCACTGACTGCGCTGCGTAACGGCAACGTGCAGGCGATTACCCAGGACAGCACCATTCTGGCAGGCCTGCTGGGCGAAGCGCCGGATAAAGCCAAATTCAAAATCCTGCCGGATTTGCTCAGTAAAGAAGAGATCGGTGTAGGCGTGAAAAAAGGTGAACCGGCGCTGCTGAAAGCGGTGAATGATGAGCTGGTGGCGCTGGAGAAATCGGGCGATGCGGCGAAAATCTACGACACCTGGTTTGGCCCTTCCACTAAAGCGCCGCAGCCGCGTTCCTTCACCATAGAAGCAAAATAATATGTTGTCGGCTTTACTTTCTCGTTCCGCGGCGAAGTCCGCGGATTTTTCACATCTGCAGAATGCCAGCGTGACGTTCCGACAGGCGGTGAAAGAATATGGCAGTCATCGAGTGCTGAACGGCATCGATTTGACGATTAATCCCGGCGAAGTGGTGGCGATCCTTGGGCCTTCGGGCTCGGGGAAATCAACGCTGATTCGCCTGATAAACCAGCTGGAAAGCCTCAGTGGCGGTGAAATCCTGATTGACGATAAGCCAACCAGCCAGCTAAGCGGCAGGGCACTGCGCCAGCTGCGCAGCCGAATCGGCTTCGTCTTCCAGCAGTTCAATCTTTATGCCCATCTGACGGCAGCGCAGAACATCATGTTAGCGCTGGAGTCGGTTCACGGCTGGAAGCGCAACGATGCCCAGCGGCGCGCGCTGGAGTTGCTGCAAAAGGTCGGGCTTGCAGAAAAGGCCGATGCGATGCCTTCGCAGTTATCCGGCGGCCAGCAGCAGCGCGTGGCGATTGCTCGGGCGCTGGCCTCCTCGCCACAAATCATCCTGTTTGACGAACCGACCTCGGCGCTGGACCCGGAAATGATCGGCGAAGTGTTGCACGTGATGCAGTCACTGGCGCACAGCGGGATCACCATGATTGTGGTGACCCACGAAATGCAGTTTGCCCGCGAAATTGCTGACCGGGTGGTGTTTATCGACGGCGGCGATGTGCTGGAGGTCGCGCCCCCGGCGGCGTTCTTTGCCAATCCACAGCATCCGCGTGCACGACGTTTTCTGCAGAAGGTGCTGGACCCGCTGCATCAGGAGCGGACGGCGTGATGATGCATTTTGACTGGCAGGGGGTGCTCAGCGGGCAGCCTCTGCAATGGATTATCTCGGGCTTTCTCACCACGCTATGGGTGTCGCTTGCCGGAATTGTGCTGGCAAGCGCGCTGGCGGCGCTGTTCTTATTGCTGCGCCTCGCCGGAGGGCGAGTGGGGCAGGGTATCACCGCCTGCTGGGTATCGTTGTTTCGCAATACGCCGCTGCTGGTACAGCTGCTGTTTTGGTACTTTGCAGCGTGGAACTTCCTGCCGCAGGGGCTGCGGGATTTTGTCAACGACCCGCACGACTGGTCGATTCTGCCCGGCAACGTCTGGTGGCTGACGCCGGAGTTTCTGTGCTCGGCCTGGGGTCTTGGCGTCTTTACCTCGGCATTTTTAATTGAGGAAGTGGCGGCGGGGCTGCAAAGCGTGCCGAACGGCCAGCGTGAAGCGGCGCTGGCGCAGGGGTTTTCTACTGCCGGGCTGCTGCGACATATTTTGCTGCCGCAGGGGCTGGCTAACGCCTGGCAGCCGGTGGTGGGGCAGTATCTGAACCTGATGAAGCTCTCGTCGCTGGCGAGCGGCATTGGTTTTGCCGAGTTGACCTACCAGGTGCGGCAAATCGAAAGCTATAACGCGCATGCGCTGGAGGCTTTCGCGGTAGGCACCGTGCTCTATCTGCTGACCGGCGTAGCGCTTGGGCTAGTGTTGAGCCGTCTGGGCCCCAAACCGGTAGGGCAGCCTAAGCGCGTGCGAAAATCGGCGGCGAGCGTCACGGGAGGGGTAGCAAATGAACGCTAATCTGGCGGTAATTTACGACAACCTCGACTACCTGCTGTGGGGGCGACTGGCCGACGGTGAACCCGGTGGCGTAGCGCTAACGCTGATGATGGCGATAGGCGCAGGCGCGCTGGCGCTGCCGGGCGGTATTCTGCTGGCCTGCGCGGCGTGGCGATTCTCCGGCATGACCCGGCGTTTGCTCTACCTGTGGGCGGAGGCGATACGCGGTATTCCGCTGATCTTCGTTATCTTCTGGCTGTGGTATCTGCTGCCGATGCTGACCGGGAGCGACCTACCGGGCGCGGTGACGGTGACCCTGGCGCTGGCGTGGTTTACCGCTGCCTCGGTGATGCACTCGGTGCTGGCGGGGCTGCGCGCGCTACCGACCGGGCAGTATGAAGCGGCGCTGACCCAGGGCTTTAGCGCCGGGCAGAGCCTGCGGTTGATTCTGCTGCCGCAGACGCTGCGCAACGTGCTGCCTTCGCTGGTGGGGATTTTTATCAGCCTGCTGAAAGACACCTCGCTGGCGTTTATCGTCAACGTACCGGAATTGACCACGGTAGCGGGACAGGTAAACAACCGCGTGCAGATCTACCCGACGGCGATATTTGTCTTTATCGGCGTGGTCTATTATCTGCTGTGCTTTGGGCTGGAAAGGGTGGCGAAACGCTGGCAGCGGCGGGTGGCGATATAAAAAACAAACCCGGCGTCGCGATGCTCGGCCGGGCTACGAATGACAGGGTGTGGTAGCCCGGCCGAGGCATTTATGCCGACGCCGGGTTTAGCACATCACACGTTTTTACGTTCGATGGTTTGCTCGCCCCAGAAGAGCGCGTCTTTGTCCGTTTTACTGAAGGCCAGTTCGAGAACGGCATCGCTGCCTTCTTCCCAGATTTTTTCTGCCGTCTTTTCATCATATTTCGCCAGCTCAAAAATCGCTTCGGCGATTTCGGGTGACGTGTTGCGCAGACTGGCCCATTCACCAATGTGATGAGCCTTGCCTTCTTGTGTCGGCATATCGCTTCTCCCTTAAATCATTAGCCTTTCATTTTGACGGCCAGGCCTGCCACGTATTCACCCTGGTAACGAGCGATGGACAGCTCTTCCTGGCTTGGCTGGCGTGAACCGTCTCCGCCAGCGATGGTAGTCGCGCCGTATGGCGTACCGCCGCGAACCTGAGAAACATCAAACAGCTCCTGGGCTGCGTAGCCAATCGGCACAATCACCATACCGTGGTGGGCGAGGGTCGTCCAGGTTGAGGTAATGGTCTGTTCCTGACCGCCGCCGGTGCCGGTCGAGCTAAAGACGCTGGCCAGTTTGCCGTACAGCGCGCCGGACGCCCATAGGCCGCCGGTCTGATCGAGGAAGGTGCGCATTTGCCCGGCCATATTGCCGAATCGGGTAGGGGTACCGAAGATAATGGCGTCGTAATCAGCCAGTTCTTGTGGGGTGGCGACGGGAACCGCCTGCGCTTTGCCGCCTGCTTTGGCAAAGGCTTCTGCTTGCATGGTTTCTGGTACGCGCTTGATGGTGACGTCAACGCCGTCAACCTTATTGGCGCCTTCGGCTACCGCTTTAGCCATCGTTTCGATGTGTCCGTACATAGAATAATAGAGCACCAGAACACTTGCATTTCCACTCATCTTAACTCTCCTGTGTCAAATTCGTCGGTTTCTAACAAGCATGTTTAAGCATAGTCGCTAATGACGGATTCGCTGCAACGATTCGGCAATTTATCCGTGCCTTTGTGGCATGATTTTTTGCCGCCGCTGCGCGCTTTGACGTACGCTGACACACTTTTATCTGACCGGCTTTCCTCCACCATAAGAGTCAATTACGCACCCGTAAGATACCCATTTGGCAAAAACGGCGGGCAGATATGACAAAATGTGACCAATTCGCCTGCGCTGCCGCTGCGACGGCTAACCTTATTATTACCCGTGCAGCACGGCGGGTGAACGCGCTTTGAATTACGTAATGCACTATGTCGTTCTCTCAACCGGAGGTCAGTAATGGCAAACCATCGTGGCGGTTCCGGCAATTTTGCCGAAGACCGTGAAAGAGCATCAGAAGCAGGTCGTAAGGGCGGCCAACATAGCGGCGGGAACTTCAAGAACGATCCCCAACGCGCCTCGGAAGCGGGCAAAAAAGGTGGGAAAAACAGCCATGGCAGCCACCGCAACAGCTAGCGGTGCGTGAAATGTCTGCCTCTCTCCTAACCGCCGGATAATCCGGCGGTTTCTTTTTCTGGCCGTAACCCGCAAAATAGGCATTGATGCCGTAAATAACAAGGAGAGGGCGCATGGCTCAGGATGCAGTAAAGAAAGGTGGCAAACGTTCGCAGGCCGTGAGTGCGAAAAAGCAGGCCATCCTTACCGCCGCGCTGAATACCTTTTCACAATACGGGATCCACGGCACGCGCCTTGAACAGGTCGCGGAACTGGCCGGGGTGTCGAAAACCAATCTGCTTTACTACTTCCCGTCAAAAGAGGCGCTTTATGTGGCCGTGATGCAGCAGATCCTCGATATCTGGCTGGCTCCGCTAAAGGCATTTCGCGAAGATCTGGCGCCGTTGGTGGCGATTAAAGAGTATATCCGCCTCAAGCTTGAAGTCTCACGCGACTACCCGCAGGCCTCTAAGCTGTTCTGTCTGGAGATGCTGCAGGGCGCACCGCTGGTGATGGATGAGTTGACCGGCGACCTGAAAGCGCTGGTGGCGGATAAATCGGCGATTATTGCCGCCTGGGTTCAGGCTGGAAAGCTCGCACCTATCGACCCGCATCATCTGATCTTTATGATCTGGGCGACGACCCAACACTACGCTGATTTCGCCACTCAGGTGGAAGCGGTGACCGGCAAAACCCTGCGCGATGAAACCTTCTTTCAGCAAACCGTCGATAACGTCCAGCGGATCATCATCGACGGTATTCGCGTCCGTTAGCTGGCGGGCGGCAGAGGGCAGCTCAGGTCGCCCTCTTCACACTGTAGCAGCGATGAGAGAAATGCCTCGCGCTCGTTGGTTTTGTCGGTCAGGCACTGGCTGTTTACCATCGGTTGCGCGGTGCCGCCGTGGCTACTGGAGCTGATAAACGCGCAGTCCGCGTCCCGTAGCGTAATCCACGCCGACTGGGCTTTCTTCAGTAAATCTCGCTGCGCGGGCTCCGCGCGCTTCAGCACATCCTGCCAGGTTTGATTGAGTTTTTTATCGGCCGCCTGATACTGCGCGGCGGAGCAGGTATTCAAATCCGCCTGCGTGGTGGCATCGGCACATTCGTCCGCCAAGGCATAACCGCTGGTCAGCAGCAGGGCGAAGGCGGGTAAGAGACGTTTCATCGGTTGACTCTCCAGATTATTCATACGGCGCTTAGGCTCAGGATATAACACGATTTTACCCCCGAATCTCCTCCAACCACCGTTCGTTTTTCCGAATTTGAAAGGTGGCGCAACGATCGACTGGACGCCTTTGGTGTAGAAGGTTGATGATCGCGCATTCGCATGGGAGAGGAAAGGGAGATGACAGTGATGTCCGGCACTAACGTTCAGCCTCGGTTAAAGCTTTTCACGCTGGCGTGGCCGATTTTTGTGGAGCAACTGCTGCGGTTGATGCTCGGGTACGTCAGCGTTTTTATGCTGGGGCACTATTCCGACGAAGCCGTTGCCGCCACCGGCGTTGCCAACCAGATACTGGCAATTTCGGTGATCTTTTACGGTTTTTTGACCGTCGGTGTGCAGATTGTGGTGGCGCAACTGATTGGCGCGAAGCGGTTTAAGCGCGTTGAGCGGGTGATCACTAACGGGCTGGTGGTGGCTTTTCTCATTGGCGTGGCGATGAGCCTTATCTTTATCCTGTTTGGTGATGCGTTTCTGCGCATGCTGGGGCTCAGCGAAGCGCTGGTGGTCGTGGGGTCGCCGTTTATCCGCATTATCGGCGGCATTTCGGTGGTTATCGCTCTCTATTCGTCCATTTTGCCGATTCTGCGCACCCACGGCTATGTCCGCCAGGCGATGCTGGTGCCGATCACGGTCAGCGTAATTAACGTGGTGTTCAACTATCTCTTCCTCTACGGTAAGCTGAGCTTTCTCGACCTTGGCGTCACCGGGGTGGGGATTGCGGTGTGTATTGCCAACATCATTGGCATGCTGATGTCGGCGTGGATGCTGAAAAAATACATCGGCTACGTGTTCCGCTGGCAGAAATTGAAGCAGTGCTCGCGTAAGATGCTGGGGGCTATTCTACGCTACGGCCTGCCGTCGGCAGGGGAGAACCTCTCCTACGCGGGGTCGCAGCTAGTGGTAACGGCGATTATCGCCTTTCTCGGTACCGAGGCGCTGACCACTAAGGTGTACGCCTCAACGATCAGCCAGTTTGTTGCGCTGTTTGCCATGTCCATCGGCCAGGCATCGCAGATTATTATCGGCCGCGCGGTGGGGGCGCGGGAGATAGACGCGGCGTACCGCCAGGGGATTAAAAGCTGGCGACTGGGGCTGATGGTGGCCTTGTCTATCAGCGTGGTTATCTACCTGCTTGCCGAGCCGATTATGCAGCTCTTTACCCCTAATCAGGAGATTATTGCCCTGACCAAAAAGCTGTTTATGCTGTCAATTTTGCTTGAGCTGGGGCGCGCGACCAATATCATCGTTATCAGCAGCCTGAACGCCACCGGCGACGTTCGATTTCCGTTTATCTGCGGGATTATCGTGATGTGGATTGTCAGCCTGCCGTTTTCCTACCTGCTTGGCGTGTATATCGGCTGGGGGCTGGTGGGGGTGTGGATAGCCTACATTATTGATGAAGGGCTGCGGGCGATGCTGATGTACCGGCGCTGGCACAGCCGGGTGTGGACGACAAAATCTGTATTTTAGCCAGTGAGTTCCCGGGCGAGCGCAAGCGACCCCGGGACGGCACCCAAATAAAAAACCCGGCAATCGCCGGGTTTGAATATCTTAACCAATCGTCATCAGGCTGGCGTTGCCGCCCGCTGCGGCGGTGTTCACGCTGAGCGAACGCTCGTGATACAGACGCTCCAGCAGCAGGTTAGTTTCCCCGCGAGCAAAGCCCTGCACCGAAACAATCGCCCCGTCGCGCGCCGCCACCTGCTCGCAGAGTTCGCGCAGTTGGTCAGAATCACCGTGGTAAATCACCGCATCAAAGAAGGCGTTCATCAGCGTTTCCGGCTTCGCAAAGTGGATACGCTCGCTCACCGCTTTCGGCAGCGATTTCACCAGCTCACGCTGCAACGGCGCATCCTGCCACAGCACTTCGCTGCCGACCGCCATCACCGCCGAGAGCTGCGTCAGCAGATCCGACTCATTGTCGGCTACGCATAGCACGCGCTCACGCGGTACCAGCGTCCAGGTGTTGCGCTCGCCGGTTGGTCCCGGCAGCACGCGTTGGGTACCGGCCTGTGCCAGTTCGCTATACCGCTTGCTCTGCGCCAGCTGTTCCGGACGACCGGCCATCCAGCTTTGCAGCTCGGTGAGCGGTTTTTCCAGCAGCGTTTTCAACTGCGAATCGACGACCTGACCGGCATCCTGACGCGCCAGCGTTTTCGCCAGCGCCGTTTCCGGGCGGCTTGCCAGCAGACGGTACAGGTACATCGGGCCGCCCGCTTTCGGGCCGGTGCCGGAGAGGCCTTCACCGCCGAACGGCTGTACGCCCACGACCGCGCCGACCATATTACGGTTGACGTACAGGTTGCCGACCTTCGCACTGCCGGTCACCTGAGCGATGGTTTCATCAATACGGGTGTGCACGCCGAGGGTCAGCCCATAGCCGGAGGCATTAATCTGTTCAACCAGCGAATCCAGCTGATTACGGCTGTAGCGCACCACGTGCAGTACCGGGCCGAAGACCTCTTTTTTCAGTTCGTCGAAGCTGTCGAGTTCAATCAGCGTTGGTGGAATAAAGGTGCCGCTCTGCCATTCGCGGCTGTCTTCGGCGTTTTCGCGCGCGGCCTGGAAGACGGTGCGGCCTTTGGCGCGCAGGGTCTGGATATGGTGTTCAATACCGGCTTTCGCTTCGGCATCAATCACCGGCCCGATATCGGTGGTCAGACGGCCAGGGTTGCCCATCCGACACTCCGCCATGGCGCCGCGCAGCATGGTCAGCGTGTGGTCGGCGATATCGTCCTGCAGGCAGAGCACACGCAGCGCCGAGCAGCGCTGGCCTGCGCTATCGAAGGCTGAGGCCACCACGTCAACCACCACCTGCTCGGTGAGCGCGGAAGAGTCGACGATCATCGCGTTCATACCGCCGGTTTCGGCGACCAGCGGCGTTGGGCGGCCCTGAGCGTCGAGACGGGTGGCGATATTGCGTTGCAGCAGGGTAGCGACATCGGTAGACCCGGTAAACATCACGCCGCGCACGCGGGCATCGCCGGTCAACTGCGCGCCGACGGTTTCACCACGGCCTGGCAGCAGCTGCACCACGCCTGCCGGTACGCCTGCTTCCAGCAGCAGGGCGATACCCTGTGCGGCAATCAGCGGGGTCTGCTCGGCCGGTTTGGCCAGCACGCTGTTACCCGCGGCAAGGGCGGCGGCAACCTGACCCATAAAGATAGCCAGCGGGAAGTTCCACGGGCTGATACAGACTACCGGGCCCAGCGGGCGGTGGGTTTCGTTATCAAAATCATCGCGAACCTGACCAGCGTAGTAGTGCAGGAAGTCGACCGCTTCACGCACTTCGGCAATGGCGTTGCTGAAGGTTTTCCCGGCTTCACGCACCAGAATCCCCATCAGCGGCTGCATCTGATCTTCCATCAGCACCGCCGCACGTTCCAGAATCGCGGCACGTTCTTGCGGCGGAGTGGCAAACCAGATTGGCGCGTTGTTCACCGCGCTGTCCAGCGCCTGCTCCACTTCACTGGAAGTCGCTTCGCGGACATAGCCCACCACGTCTTTTGGCTCAGCCGGGTTAATCACCTGCACCATATCGCCGTCGGCAACCGGATGCTCCAGCATCGGCTTCGCCGTCCACTTATGCAGCGCGCTATTGAGCAGCGACGAGGAGAGGGAGGCCAGACGGTGTTCGTTGGCGATATCCAGACCAGCGGAGTTGACGCGGCCTTTACCGTAGAGATCACGCGGCAGCGGGATCTTCGGATGCGGCAGACCGGACGCGCCCTCCTGTAGCGCCATCTTCTCGACCGCCAGCACCGGGTCGGCAACCAGCTCGTCCAGCGGCAGGCTGCTATCGGCAATGCGGTTAACGAATGAGGTGTTGGCGCCGTTTTCCAGCAGACGACGCACCAGATAGGCCAGCAGCGTTTCGTGAGTACCTACCGGGGCATAAATACGGCATGGACGGTTCAGCTTGCCTTCCGCCACTTTACCCACTACCTGCTCGTACAGCGGTTCGCCCATGCCGTGCAGGCACTGGAACTCATATTGGCCCGGGTAGTAGTTATTGCCCGCCAGTTGGTAAATCGCCGCCAGGGTGTGGGCGTTGTGGGTGGCGAACTGCGGGTAGATCAGGTTCGGCACGCCGAGCAGTTTTTTCGCGCAGGCGAGATAAGAGACGTCGGTGTACACCTTGCGGGTGTAGACCGGATAGCCTTCGAGACCGTCCATCTGCGCGCGTTTGATTTCGCTATCCCAGTAGGCGCCTTTCACCAGACGGATCATCAGGCGGCGACGACTGCGGGTGGCGAGGTCAATCAGGTAATCAATGACGAACGGGCAGCGCTTCTGGTAGGCCTGAATCACGAAGCCAATACCGTTCCAGCCCGCCAACTCTGGCTCAAAGCACAGTTTTTCCAGCAGATCGAGGGAGATCTCTAAACGATCGGCCTCTTCGGCGTCGATGTTAATGCCGATATCGTACTGACGCGCCAGCAGGGTCAGCGATTTCAGGCGCGGATAGAGTTCGTCCATCACGCGGTCGTACTGCGCTCGGCTGTAGCGCGGGTGCAGGGCGGAAAGCTTGATGGAGATCCCCGGGCCTTCATAGATGCCACGCCCATTGGAGGCTTTGCCAATGGCGTGAATCGCCTGCTGATAAGAGACCATATAGGCCTGCGCATCGGCGGCGGTCAGCGCGGCTTCGCCGAGCATATCGTAGGAGTAGCGGAAGCCTTTTTCTTCGAGCTTACGGGCGTTGGCCAGCGCTTCGGCAATGGTTTCGCCGGTCACGAACTGCTCGCCCATCAGACGCATCGCCATGTCCACGCCTTTACGCACCAGCGGCTCGCCGCTCTTACCGATAATGCGGTTCAGCGAACGCGATAGGCTGGTTTCGTTGTGAGTAGAGACCAGCTTGCCGGTAAACAGCAGCCCCCAGGTGGCGGCGTTGACGAACAGTGACGGGCTGCGGCCAATGTGCGACTGCCAGTTACCGTTACTGATTTTGTCGCGGATAAGGGCATCGCGGGTGGCTTTATCAGGAATACGCAGCAGCGCTTCCGCGAGGCACATCAGCGCCACGCCTTCCTGAGAAGAGAGGGAAAACTCCTGCAGCAGGCTCTGTACCATCCCGGCACGGCCGCTGGCGGTTTTCTGGTTGCGCAGCTTTTCCGCCAGCTTCCAGGCTAACTGATGCGCCTGTTCGGCAATCGGCTGCGGCAGACGGGCCTGCTCCATGAGCATCGGCACGGCGTCGGTTTCGCTACGACGCCAGGCGGCGGTGATCGCCGCACGGGTCACGGATTGCGGCAGGATCTGCTCGGCGAATTCGAGGAACGGTTGGTGGATTTCTTCCGCCGGCTGGGCTGATTCATCGCTCTCGTTCGCGGCACCCGACAGCAGCGCAGGCAGCTCAGGCAGGACTTCATCGTTTTCCAGCTTTTCCAGATAGTTAAAAATCGCCTGCTTTATGAGCCAGTGAGGGGTGCGGTCGATCCGTGTCGCCGCACTCTTAATGCGCTCACGCGTTGCGTCATCCAGCTTAACCCCCATGGTGGTGGTGCCCATGCCATCTACTCCTGTTGCTCGGTTATCATCGTAATTGCGTAACAGGAATATCTATCATGTTGCAACTTTGTGCAACCGTGTTAAATGTGATGTCCGTTGCAGGCTTAAAAATGAATTAATTGTTAATGGTAAAACTTATGGCAAGCGGATCTGGAAATAGGTATCGCGAGCTGATTTTATGCGCCACTTAACAGTTATTATCGGTGCAACCGTAAAAAGCGTGAGGGAGTGCAACCTATAGGAAAATGCTATCAGCGGGCTAATGCATTCGATGTAAATGCGGTGTTAAATCGTTTGTGAAAAAATTCCGCTTCCGTCAGGATACGGTCGCTTCAAATGATTGCCCCGTTCCGGCAATGATAAAGACGGCAAATTGGGATATTGCCGACGCATAATTCTGGAGAATTTAATGACTATTAGTACACCGATGCTGGTGACCTTTGTTGTTTATATTTTTGGCATGATCCTCATTGGCTTCTTTGCATGGCGCAACACCAAAAATTTCGATGACTATATTCTCGGCGGCCGCAGCCTGGGCCCGTTCGTGACTGCGCTTTCAGCCGGCGCCTCTGATATGAGCGGCTGGCTGTTGATGGGCCTACCGGGCGCCATCTTCATCTCCGGTATCTCGGAAAGTTGGATTGCCATCGGCCTGACCGTCGGTGCGTGGATTAACTGGAAGCTGGTAGCCGGGCGCTTGCGCGTGCACACCGAGGCCAACAATAACGCCTTAACGCTGCCGGACTACTTTACCGGGCGCTTTGAAGATAACAGCCGCGTGCTGCGTATTATCTCCGCGCTGGTTATTCTGCTGTTCTTCACCATCTACTGTGCTTCCGGGATTGTTGCCGGTGCGCGTCTGTTCGAAAGCACCTTCGGCATGAGCTACGAAACCGCCCTGTGGGCGGGGGCGGCAGCGACCATCCTCTACACCTTTATCGGTGGCTTCCTCGCAGTAAGCTGGACCGATACCGTGCAGGCCAGCCTGATGATTTTCGCGCTGATCCTCACCCCGGTGATTGTTATCTTCGCGGTCGGCGGCATGGGCGACTCGCTGGAAGTTATCAAACAGAAGAGCATTGAGAACGTCGATATGCTCAAAGGGCTGAACTTCGTCGCCATCATTTCACTGATGGGCTGGGGTCTGGGCTACTTCGGTCAGCCGCATATTCTGGCGCGCTTTATGGCTGCCGATTCCCACCACAGCATTGTGCACGCCCGCCGTATCAGCATGACCTGGATGATCCTATGTCTGGCCGGTGCGGTTGCCGTGGGCTTCTTCGGCATTGCCTACTTCCAGAACAACCCGTCGGTGGCCGGGCCGGTAAGCCAGAACGCCGAGCGTGTGTTTATCGAACTGGCGCAGATTCTGTTTAACCCATGGATTGCCGGGATCCTGCTGTCGGCTATTCTGGCGGCGGTGATGTCAACCCTGAGCTGCCAGTTGCTGGTCTGCTCAAGTGCCATTACCGAAGATTTGTACAAAGCGTTTCTGCGTAAAAACGCCAGCCAGAAAGAGCTGGTATGGGTAGGGCGCTTTATGGTGTTGGTGGTGGCGCTGGTGGCTATCGCGCTGGCGGCAAACCCGGAAAATCGCGTGTTGGGTCTGGTGAGCTACGCCTGGGCTGGCTTCGGTGCGGCGTTTGGCCCGGTGGTGCTGTTCTCGGTGATGTGGTCGCGTATGACTCGCAACGGCGCGCTGGCAGGGATGATTATCGGTGCTGTTACCGTAATCGTCTGGAAGCAGTTCGGCTGGCTGGGGCTGTATGAAATCATCCCAGGCTTTATCTTTGGCAGCGCCGGTATCGTCCTGTTCAGCCTGTTGGATAAGGCACCGTCGACCAGCATGCAGGAGCGTTTTGCGAAAGCGGACGCGCATTATCACTCTGCGCCGCCGTCCCGCTTAAGTAGCCCGGACGAGGTGCGGTAGCACCGATTCCGGGGTAGCTCGGTGCACGATCCCAGCGTTGCTTGGCTCGGCCGGGCTACCCTTCTAAATGCCCGCAATACTGCGGGCTTTTTTATGTCTGTACTTGATAACTCACGCAACTATATCGACGCTATTTTTTTACATCTCGTCATTATTTCCCTCACATTTCGCTTGTGTTTATTTTTGGCTTAATGATAATCACTATCACTCACATTTACCTGTCTTTGCAAAAGTTGACGGCGTTACACATTTAAGGATGTCCGCATGTTTGTGCCTTTTCTCATTATGCTGCGCGAAGGGTTGGAAGCAGCGCTGATCGTCAGCCTGATTGCCAGCTATCTTAAGCGCACGCAGCGCGGCCGCTGGATTGGCGTCATGTGGATTGGCGTGATTCTGGCCGCCGCGCTGTGCTTAGGTTTGGGCATCTTTATCAACGAAACTACCGGTGAGTTCCCGCAAAAAGAGCAAGAGCTGTTTGAAGGACTGGTGGCCGTGGTGGCGGTGGTTATTCTGACGTGGATGGTGTTCTGGATGCGTAAGGTGTCCCGCAACGTCAAACAGCAGCTCGAGCAGGCGGTGGATAACGCGCTGCAAAAGGGCAATAACCACGGCTGGGCGCTGATTATGATGGTCTTTTTCGCCGTGGCGCGTGAAGGGCTGGAGTCGGTCTTCTTCCTGCTGGCAGCATTCCAGCAGGATCTCGGTATCTGGCCGCCGCTGGGGGCGATACTGGGTCTGGCAACGGCCGTCGTGCTGGGCTTCCTGCTTTACTGGGGAGGCATTCGCCTCAACCTCGGCGTGTTCTTCCGCTGGACGAGCCTGTTTATTCTGCTGGTCGCGGCTGGGCTGGCGGCTGGGGCGATTCGCGCCTTCCATGAAGCGGGCCTGTGGAACGCTTTCCAGGACGTCGCTTTTGACCTCAGCGGTACGCTGACTACACATTCGCTTTTCGGCACGCTGCTGGAAGGCATCTTTGGTTATCAGGAAGCGCCGAGCGTCAGCGAAGTGGCGGTCTATTTCCTGTATCTGATTCCGGCACTGGCGCTGTTCTTCTGGCCGCCGCGCGCTGCTACATCAACATCACGTATCGCCCCATAAGGCAGAAAACGGCTGTTTAGTGACTACTACTTATCGAAAGGGATGGACCATGACCAAGAACTTCCGCCGCAGCGCGTTGCAGACGGGCATCGCAGCACTCTTCTCTACGGCGTTTATGGCACAGGCTGCCGATATTCCGCAGGTTAAAGTGACGGTAAACGACAAACAGTGTGAACCGATGTCCATCACTGTGAACGCCGGTAAAACCCAGTTTATCATCCAGAACCATAGCCAGAAGGCGCTGGAGTGGGAGATCCTGAAAGGGGTCATGGTGGTGGAAGAGCGTGAAAACATCGCGCCGGGCTTCACTCAGAAGATGACCGCGAACCTGCAGCCGGGCGAATACGACATGACCTGCGGCCTGCTGACCAACCCGAAAGGCAAGCTGATCGTCAAAGGCGAAGCGACCAAAGACGCGGCGAAAGCCAACGCGCTGCTGGGCCTGAACGACGCCATTACTGCCTATAAAGCGTATGTGACCGCCGAAACGGCTGAGCTGGTGAAAGGCACCAAAGCCTTTACCGATGCGGTGAAAGCGGGCGATATCGCTAAAGCGAAATCCCTGTACGCTTCTACTCGTCAGCACTACGAGCGTATCGAACCGATTGCCGAGCTGTTCTCTGACCTCGACGGTAGCATCGATGCCCGTGAAGACGACTACGAACAGAAAGCGGCGGATCCGAAATTCACCGGCTTCCACCGTCTGGAAAAAGCGCTGTTTGGCGACAACAGCGTGAAAGGCATGGAGCACTATGCCGACCAACTGAATACCGACGTGCTGGAGCTGCAAAAACGTATCTCCGAGCTGGCTTTCCCACCGTCAAAAGTGGTAGGCGGCGCGGCGGGTCTGATTGAAGAAGTGGCGGCGAGCAAAATCAGCGGCGAAGAAGATCGTTACAGCCACACTGACCTGTGGGACTTCCAGGCTAACATCGATGGCGCGCAGAAGATTGTTGACCTGCTGCGTCCTCAACTGCAGAAAGAGAACAGCGCGCTGCTGGCGAAGGTTGACGCTAACTTCAAGAAAGTGGACACCATTCTTAGCAAATACCGCACCAAAGACGGCTTCGAAACCTATGACAAGCTGACCGATGCGGACCGCAATGCGCTGAAAGGGCCGATCACCACTCTGGCGGAAGATCTGGCGCAGCTTCGTGGGATCCTGGGTCTGGACTAAGCAAGATGGCAAAGCAGCACGCTGACGACCTGAACGAACCGTCACGTCGTCGTTTATTAAAAGGGATCGGCGCGCTGGGAGGCGCGCTGGCAATTTCCGGCGGTTGCCCGGTGGCGCACGCGGCGAAGGCTAGCGAGGCGCCGACGACCAATAGCCGGATGGAAATCCAGCCGTTTTACGGCGAGCATCAGGCAGGCGTACTGACGCCGCAGCAGGCCGCGATGATGCTGGTGGCATTTGACGTGCTGGCGGCGGATAAAGCAGACCTTGAGCGTCTGTTCCGTCTGCTGACCGACCGCATTGCCTTCCTCACCAAAGGTGGCCCGGCACCGGATACACCGAATCCACGTTTGCCGCCGATGGACTCCGGCATTCTCGGTGCGTTTATCGCCCCGGATAACCTGACCATGACGGTATCGGTCGGCCAGTCGCTGTTCGACAGCCGTTTTGGTCTGACGTATAAAGCACCGAAGAAACTACAGAAGATGACGCGCTTCCCGAACGATGCGCTGGATGCGGCCCTGTGCCACGGCGACCTGCTGCTGCAGATTTGCGCCAACACGCAGGACACGGTGATCCACGCGCTGCGCGATATTATCAAGCACACGCCGGACTTGCTCAGCGTGCGCTGGAAGCGGGAAGGGTTTATCTCCGACCACGCGGCGCGCAGCAAAGGGAAAGAGACACCAATCAACCTGCTCGGTTTTAAAGACGGCACGGCCAACCCGGACGGCCGCGATAAGCCGCTGATGGACGAGGTGGTGTGGGTGACCGGCGATCAGGGGGAACCGGCGTGGGCGAAGGGCGGTTCGTATCAGGCCGTGCGCATTATTCAGTTCCACGTTGAGTCCTGGGATCGTACGCCGCTCAAGGAGCAGCAGACGATTTTCGGGCGCGACAAGCACAGCGGCGCGCCGCTGGGCATGAAGAACGAGCACGATGCGCCGGACTACACCCGCGACCCGAACGGCGATGTGATTGCACTGGACAGCCACATTCGTCTGGCTAACCCGCGGACCAAAGAGACCCAGTCGAGCCTGATGATGCGTCGGGGATACAGCTACTCGCTGGGCATTTCCAACTCCAGCCAGCTGGATATGGGGCTGCTGTTTGTTTGCTATCAGCACGACCTGGAAAAAGGATTCCTGACGGTGCAAAAACGCCTGAATGGGGAAGCGCTGGAAGAGTACGTGAAGCCGATTGGCGGCGGGTATTTCTTTGTGCTGCCGGGGGTGGCATCGGATAAGAGCTATCTGGGTAGCACGCTGTTGCAGGCCTGAGTGCAGTCCCGTCGGCGCTACGCTTGGCCGGGCTACATTGTACGACACGCATTTGTAGCCCGGGCGAGCGCAAGCGACCCCGGGATTTCCCCTAAACTTCAGAATATCGCCAAAAATCAGTCCTTTTTTTTCATTCCCCCCTGATTGATATAAAACTGTCACATAAATGTCAGATGCTATCTCTGAAAGCCATCGTTATATTTATGTAAAAATTATGTTGCATCTTTTGTTGATTTGGATGTAATAATAAATATAGCGGTAGTTTCCGTTTCACTATGGAGATCGCGAATGGTAGCGTCCTTGACTGGACTAAGCAGAACCTCAACCCGCACCATCCCGCGCGGAGGCCCTCTCTCCGGCAGCGATTTCGTCACTTCAATTTTTCATCCAATTCGAATTCAACCCGTTGTTCCCGACGTATTGCGCGGTGCGCGTAGCCGTGCGTATTCGTCATTTCGACAGGCAGTTGCTATGGCTTACAAGGAAGCCAAACCTCAGACGTTCGTGCGCATAATCGTGCTGATATCAGCGCGTGTGATGTATACCAACAACTCAAGGTGCTATCCATGGGAAGACAGAAAGCAGTGATCAAAGCTCATCGCGAAGCAAAACGTGTGCTGAGACGTGACTCACGCAGCCACAAACAACGTGAAGAAGAATCGGTCACCTCGCTTGTGCAAATGAGTGGTGGAGTGGAAGCAATCGGTATGGCGCGCGATAGTCGCGACACCTCGCCGATTGCCGCCCGCAATGACGCTCAGGCCCACTACCTGCATGCTATCGAGAGTAAGCAGCTGATCTTCGCTACTGGCGAAGCGGGCTGCGGCAAGACCTGGATCAGCGCAGCGAAAGCTGCGGAGGCGCTCATTCATAAGGATGTGAATAAGATTATCGTGACGCGTCCCGTCCTTCAGGCCGATGAAGACCTGGGGTTCCTGCCCGGAGACATCTCGGAGAAATTCGCCCCTTACTTCCGCCCCGTCTATGACGTGCTGGTGAAACGACTGGGCGCCTCCTTTATGCAATATTGCCTGCGCCCGGAAATTGGTAAGGTAGAGATCGCGCCGTTCGCCTACATGCGCGGACGTACATTTGAAAATGCGGTGGTGATTCTTGATGAGGCTCAGAACGTTACCGCGGCGCAAATGAAGATGTTTTTAACCCGCCTCGGGGAGAACGTCACGGTTATCGTGAATGGGGACATCACCCAGTGTGACCTGCCGCGCGGCGTTCAGTCCGGGCTCAGCGATGCGCTGGCCCGCTTTGAAGAAGATGAGATGATAGGCATTGTTCGCTTCACCAAAGATGACTGCGTACGCTCGGCGCTCTGCCAGCGCACGCTGAAAGCCTACTACTAACCGCTGTAACGTCTGCAAAGCCCGGGAAACCGGGCTTTGTTTTATATTGACCTTTCCTCGATTATTATTTTCGCACTTAATATTGAGTGGATAAAATAATGTTTTTAAATATTAATTATCATTTCCAAAAGAATGACGGTAATAAATATTTTAAATGAGCACCTTTGATTTAATAAGTTATGGTGGATTAGGAATTTAAATATACCCAATGTTAAAAACAGAAACATTAACCCTAATAATTTAACAAAATTAAACGACTAATTTTTTGTTTGTGAGCTATTTCATCATTTTTTTGTTGGGAATAGGGTATGGTTTGTTAGCATTTAAATTGATTTGGTGTATACGGTGAATCGTAAATATAAGTTACACGAATTTCTTGACGTTGAGCGTTTACAAACTCTCCAGGACAATTTCAGCAAATCAATGTTGATTGCGCTTGTTGTGGTGGATCAAGATGGCGTTCCCGTGACCCATCCCAGCGGATTTTCCGATTTTTGCGCCCGCTCAAGAATGAATCAATCGCTCGCAAGGCATTGCTATAATAGCGATAGCGCAGGTGGGGAAGCCGCAATGCGTGCCGGAAAACCGGTGGTGTATCGCTGCTACTGCGGCTTTGTCGAGTTCGCGGTTCCCATCATGATTAATAATCATTATCTTGGCGCCTTTATTTCCGGTCAGGTGAAGGTTGAGGAAGAGAAAGAGAAAAGCATTCCCTACATCCTCGATAACAACCATCTCTGGCAGGAGAACACGTGGATTACCAATCTGCATGATAATATGCAGCGTATGCCCTATGAGCGCTTTGAGTCCACGGCCTATACGCTTCTCCATGTGGCTTCTTACCTTGTTGAACAGGCTCATACCAACAATATCGAGCGTGAGTTACGCCATAAAGAGCAAGAATTAACCAGCGAATTACGTAAACGAGTGGAAATCGAACGCTCATTACATGATGCCGAGTTCAAAGCGCTCTCGTACCAGATCAACCCCCACTTTTTATTCAACGTGCTAAACACGATTGGTCGGCTGGCGTTTCTTGAAGACGCCAATCGAACGGAAACCATGGTGCATGATTTTTCGGACATGATGCGCTATCTCCTGCGTAAAAATAACAATGGATTGATAACTCTGGGTCAGGAGTTGAATTACGTAAATTGCTATATGGCTATTCAAAAAGTCAGGATGACGGATCGTTTTGACTACGTCTGCGATATTGCCGAGAAATATAATAATGTGGTGTGTCCTTTTTTAATTCTTCAGCCATTGGTGGAAAATTTCTTTAACTATGTCGTCGAACCACGAGAAGTGAAAAGTCATATCATTTTGCGTGCCAATGATGACGGTAAGGATGTGATCATCGAGATCACCGATAACGGTGATGGCATCTCTGCTGAAGATATTGAACATATCCTCTCCGGGAATCAGAACCGACAGAAAGGCGGCATTGGTATTAACAATATCAAGAATCGTCTACAGCTGCTGTTTGGCGAGAATTATGGCCTGCAGATAACCAGCCCCCATAAGCCTATGTTTGGTACCACCATAAAGCTACGCTTTCCATTATTGGCCGCCTGAGAGTGGAGTGTGCATATGTATAATATTGTCATTGTTGAAGATGAGCATATTGAGCTGGAATCACTCAAGCGCATCATCTCACGTTGCGTTGAGAACGTTGTCATTCATGAGGCGTCGACGGGGCGAAAAGCGATTCAGCTCATTGATGAGCTTAACCACATCGACATGATGTTTGTCGATATCAATATCCCATTACCTAACGGTAATCAGGTGATTGAGTACCTCAAGCAAAAAAACACCGATACTAAAGTGGTTGTGACGACGGCAAATGATGATTTTGACATCGTTCGTCGGATGCTCAGCCTGAAAGTGGATGACTATCTTTTAAAACCGGTTAAACAGAGCATCCTCCACGATACGATTCAGAAAACATTGTTGATTGACGAAGAAGAAGCCGCAGCGACCCGTGAGCTCCGGCAAAACATCAGTGAATTGATCGGCAGTTGCGATTATTCCGGCTGGCACTCCTTTTTATTTGATTTACTCGATACCGCTTGTCGTGAGCAGGTTGCTGGGGGGGTAAAAACGGTCACCGACGTACTGGAATTGCTCCAGCAGTATCTGGCGGGGGCGGGTGAGAAGTATGTGTTATGCCGTCATAGCGTTACCGACATGATCCAATATATTCGCCTGCATGGGCTGTCCGTGAACCACTACTGGCGGGTGATGGTGGGGCTGTTACAAATTAGTGATGATATTTTCGAGCAGGCCTTTAAACAGGCCAGTGGGAATATGGATTTTGTTGCGCGAGCACAGTTCCATATTGAGAAAAATATCCTCAAGAACCTGACGCTGGATGATATTGCGGCGAAAGCCTTTGTGAGTTCCTGCTACTTGAGTCGAGCCTTTAAAAAGGCCACCGGCATGGGGTTTTCGAGTTATATTACCGGTCGCAAAATCAATATGGCCAAATCGCTTTTGCAATTCAGTGATCTAAAAGTGAATACGATTGCTCTCGAACTCTCCTGGCAGGATGCGAACTATTTCTGCCGAATTTTCAAAAAAGAGACTGGAATTGCGCCGTCGGACTACCGTCGGCAGGTCGCCGCTGAGCTCCACTGAACGATCCCGTTTTTTTTGCGCTTACGGCCCTCGTTAGCGCAAAAAAGTCCGCCATTCCAGCAATATAGTTTACGTATCCCAAAATCGGCGGCCGCTAGAATGGTCTATCCTCCTTCTAACGTGGCGCCGCCGTGGACGACTATCTTTTTACTTCTGAATCGGTTGCCGAAGGGCACCCGGATAAAATGGCAGACCAGATATCCGATGCCATTCTCGATGCATACCTGCTGCGCGATCCCTGGGCTAAAGTGGCCTGCGAATGTCTGGTGAAAACCGGCGCCGTCATCCTTGCCGGGGAGGTGACCTCCACGGCCACCGTTGATATTGAACAGATTGTACGCAGCACGGTGAAATCCATTGGTTACGATAGCTCAACGAAAGGCTTTGATGGTGCCACCTGTGCGGTCATCAACATGTTGGGCCAGCAATCTGGCGATATTGCTCGAGGCATTCGCGCCAGTGAACCAACGTCGCTTGGGGCGGGCGATCAGGGGATTACCTTCGGCTACGCTTGCGATGAAACGCCGCAGTTGATGCCGGCGCCATTGCTGTTCGCACATCGGTTGATGGAGCGCCAGGCGATGCTGCGAAAGACCCATCAACTTGATGGGGTACTCCCTGATGCTAAAAGCCAGGTTACGCTGCAGTATCGCAATGGGCAAATTTCTCATGCGGCGGCGATTGTAGTGTCTACTCAGCACCGTGAAGACATGCCCCTCAATGCGCTGCGTGAGGCGGTAATCGACGAGATTGTAAAACCGATTATTCCCTCGTCCTGGCTGACCTCTGATACGCAACTGTTGATCAACCCTGCCGGGCCGTTTGTAATGGGCGGCCCGTTCGCTGATTGTGGCTTAACCGGCCGTAAAATCATTGTCGATACCTACGGTGGTGCCGCCTGTCACGGCGGCGGGGCGTTTTCAGGTAAGGATCCTTCCAAAGTCGACCGCTCTGCCGCCTATGCGGCACGCTATGTGGCTAAAAATATCGTTGCTGCCGGTCTGGCTCAGCGCTGTGAGGTGCAACTGGCCTGGGCGATTGGCTTACCTCGGCCGGTTTCAATCCGTATCAATACTTTTGCTACTTCCCGGTTGTCCTCAGCGTCGCTGGCGCGTCTGGTCGAGCGCCATTTTGATTTGAGCGTCTACGGCATGATTTGCCAGCTCGACCTTCTGGCCCCTCGCTATCGCCAGACGGCGTGCTATGGCCACTTTGGCCGGGAAATTTTTCCATGGGAGCGCACTGATAAAGCGGAGTTGCTGCGGGATGATGCCGCAACCTCAGCGTGTGCCCCCGTGGCTACTCTATCGAATTGCAAATAACAGGAGATATTTATGTCCGGGCAGAGCTTGGGTCTAATTGAAACCGTCGGTCTGGCGGTGGCGGTCGAAGCCGCTGATGCCGCCATGAAGTCTGCAAATGTTGACCTGGTCGGATACGAGCTGACGAAAGGCGGCGGTCTGGTGACGGTGAAATTCACGGGGGACGTCGGCGCCATGAACGCAGCGGTATCGGCCGGTGTCGCTGCCGCAGGCCGCATTGGCCAGGTTTACGCCTGGAAGGTCATTGCGCGTACGGCAACCGGGATTGATCGGGTTATCAGCTCAGTCGAGACGTGCGGCGCAGCACCCGTTCAGCCGGTAGCGCCGGTATCGGAGCAAACAGCGATCGCGATACCGGTCGTTAACATTGAAGCCGTTGTCGCGCAGGAAGGATGCATGGCGGAAACGGCGTTACCTCCGTCACCGGTCGTCGAACCCGAATCAACTTCCGCGCCGGTTGCTGCGCAACCCCTCGCTGACGATGATAAAAAATCACCGCGCAGTCGCGGAAAAGGCCCCCGCCGATAACACGATGAGCCATCAATGAAAGCCACCTGCGGGTGGTTTTTTTATGTGCGCTACGCATAGAAAAACGCCATCGCGCCGGTAAGCGCGATGGCGTTTGCCACAATGGGAGCAATCAGGCGGCTTTGGCGGCTTTCGCTGTCGGCAGATGACGTTCGATTCCGTAACGATAAATAGCCGCACCCAGCAGGCCGCCAATCACCGGCGCAATGAGCGGGACGAGGAAATAGGGGATCTCTCTGCCGCCGGTCATGGAAACCGTTCCCCACCCGCTCAGGAAGGTAAAGAGCTTCGGCCCAAAGTCGCGCGCAGGGTTCATAGCAAACCCGGTCAGCGGCGCCGTTGAGGCGCCAATAACCGCAACAAGGATCCCGATCAGGAGTGGTGAAAGCGGCCCTTTGGGGACGCCGTTACCATCATCGGTGAGCGCCATAATAAGGCCAACCAGCATTGAGGTAATGACGATTTCGACCAGCGCGGCGAGCCATATGCTGATGGAATCGGCAGGATAGGTTGAAAAAATACTCGCCAGATACAGGCTATCCTGGCTACCGCGCACGAGCTGGTGGGCGTGTTCGTAATCGGCGAACAGATTGTGGTAAATCAAATAGGTCAGAGCCGCGCCGCAGAACGCTCCGGCCATCTGCGCCACAATATAAGGGAGCACTTTTCTGGCATCGAAATTGGCGAACGCCCATAAGGATATGGTCACCGCGGGGTTAAGGTGCGCCCCGGACGTCCCGGCGGTCAGGTAGACGGCGAGCACAATACCCAACCCCCATACTATGCAGATTTCCCACAGCCCAAAACTGGCGCCTGCCAGTTTGGCCGCAGACAGTACGCTGGTGCCAAAAAACAGAAATAAGCCGGTGCCAAGAAATTCTGCAATACATGGTCCGGTTAGGGATTCGTAGGGTTTACTCATGTTTTTTTCCTGTATTAAGCCTGTGTTTGCCATCGCTTAATGATGGGTAAGTACAATAGAGATAATGTTCAAGGGTATGTTTATTTTATTATTTGAGAGAACCATCAACCTCCGATATGGCAATGGAATCCCATTGATTCGACGATTTTCTTCAGACTTTCTATTTTATTTTCGGAATGCGATTGCGCATCACCCATCGGATAAATTCGACCGAGGAGGCTGTATTTATTCTCTCCGAAAGTATGGTACGGCAGCAGATGAATAGTATCGACTCCCGACATTAAGCGAGCAAACTCAGCGATGCTGCGTATTTCATCAGGATTGTCATTAACGCCAGGGATCACCGGAATACGGACAATGACTTTAGTGAGGAATGAAATTCGGATCAGGTTTTCCAGAATACGGCTGTTATTGACCCCGGTATTTTCTTCATGCGCCGCAGGGTTAATCGCTTTAATATCCGTTAAGGCTAAATCGATCCACGGAAAAACCTCTTCGATGGTTTCTTTACTCGTCAGGCCGGTGGTTTCAATGGCGGTATGCCATCCTTTTTCTTTGCAGGCTTTTAATAATTCGCGCGCAAATTCAGGCTGAGCCAACGGCTCACCGCCGGATAGGGTGATGCCTCCGCCAGAACGCCGGAACAGATTCTCCTCCTTTTGTAATTCCCGGATCACGTCGCGCACCGTCATCCGTTTCCCTTTCATCTCCAGGGCCTGAGTAGGGCAAACGCGTGTGCAATCGCCGCACTGGATGCAGCGTTCGCGGTCAATGAAAAAAGGATTGCTGGGAGAAAGGGCTTTTTGCTTACAGGTATCGACGCATTTTCCGCAGCGGATGCAGTCATTTTTTTTATACACCAACTCTGGCTGCGGACGCTGTGACTCGGGGTTGCTGCACCAGCGGCAGGTAAGGGGGCAGCCTTTAAAGAACGGAATAGTCCGGATACCAGGACCATCGTGCAGCGAATAGCGTTGAATATTGAATAAAACGCCCTCGGTTTCGTAGTCGACTCTCTTCATAACATCACTCGTCAAAAAAACAGCCAGCGGCCCAAATTGAGCCTGAGAAAGGGCCATGCGCTGCGGCATGGCCCTGGCAGGGAGGAAAAATCAGAATTGCTGTTCGGTACGGCTGATGATGTCGTCCTGAACCTCTTTGGCTAAGACGACGAACTGCGCGCTATAGCCCGCCACGCGTACGACCAGATCCTGATGCTGCTGTGGATTTTTCTGCGCCTCCACTAGCGTTGCGCGGTCGATAACGTTGAACTGGACGTGCATCCCTTTCTTGTCGAAGTAGTTGCGTACCAGCCCGCCAAAGTTACGCAGGCCTTTTTCGCCAGCCAGAGACGACGGCAGGAATTTCTGGTTATAGAGCGTCCCGTTGGAGGCGATGAAGTGGTCCAGCTTGGCGACCGAGTTGGCCGCTGCGGTTGGGCCAAGGGTATCTTTGCCCTGGCGCGGGGATACGCCATCTGCCAGCGGCTCTTTTGCCAGACGTCCATCTGGAAGCGCGGTGACGTCTTTACCGAACAGAACGTTGGCCGATACCGGGTAGATGCCCGCCTGGAAGTTGCCGCCGCGCGGGTTGGTGTATTTCTCTACTTCCTGGCAGTAAATCAGTGCGCACTGGCGGGCCACAAGGTCGACTTCATCAATGTCGTTGCCGAAACACGGCGTATTTTCCAGGATATGGCGGATCTCTTCATAACGAGAGACATCCGTCGTCGCCGGTGCGGCAGAGGTTGCCGTTTGAGAAAGCTGACGATAGACCTCCTCTTTGATGGCCGCTGGGTCAAGCGCACCGTGCTGGCTAATAACCCGTTTCACGACGTCGTAGATATCCTGTTCCCCAAGCGATGTCTTCGCCGCTGCGCCATGAGGCGTTGCCCCAACGGGATAGCCGAAGTTTGCATCCAGCGCGCCTTTCAGCTCCTGAAGCGTCAGGCGTCGGTCTTCAAATACCTGCTTCTGAATGGCGTACACGGAGTCACCGGTATCCGCCACGCCAAAGGCCTGTGGGCCGGTGAAGTTATAAATGGCGCCGCCTTCCTGGAGTGATTTTCCCCGGCCGATGCAGTCATCAACCAGCGCGGAAAGGAAGGGCAGCGGGCAACGTTCACCATGGGCAATATCAACGCTGTTACAGGCTTCGACGAGCTGATGAACGAAATGCGCCATCTGCTTTTTGAAGGCGGTATAGAAGTCATCAATACAGGTGTACTGCGTCATCTCGCCGGTGATTGGGCCCAGCTGTTTGCTGCCTGAACGGCCGTTGTTGAGGGTAATTTCCAGCACTTTCGCCACGTTAAAGAACGCGGCATCGTGCCAGCCTTCCGTCCGGTGCGGTGCCTGCGGCTCCACGCAGCCAATGATGCAGTAATCACGCGCATCACGTAGTGAAACGCCTCGGTTTTGCAGCGATGGGATAATCACTTCGTCGTTGTACATCGCCGGGACGCCCAGCCCTAAGCGCACCAGTTCGCAGGCGCGGTAGAGGAACTCATCGGGTGTACCCTGCCAGACGCGGATAGAGAAGGACGGCTGCGGCAGGCGAACGTGGGCAGTGGCTTCCATACACATGTAGGTCAACGGGTTGGTCGCGTCGCGGCCATCTTCAGTTTGCCCGCCAACGCACAGGTTCTGGAATACGGCGTAACCGGCAAAGGCCTGCGCGGAGACTTCATCGCGGGTTTTGTTGATATCATTCAGTTTGATCCAGCAGCAGTCCACCAGTTCCTGAGCAAACTCGGCATCAATCGATTTATCAGCAGCCAGATACGGGTACATATATTGATCGAAGCGCCCTGGAGAGATGGAGTGGCCGCTGGATTCAATTTGCAGCATGCTCTGGATAAACCAGAACGTCTGACAGGCTTCCCAGAACGTGGTGGCGCCATGTTCAGGCACGCGAGTACAGTTCTGGGCAATGTGTTCCAGTTCGCGCTGACGAGTTGGGTCACGCTCTTCGCGCGCCAGGCGGGTCGCTTCCTGTGCGTAGCGATGGGCGAAATTGATAGCAGACTGGTAGCTTAAGATAACCGCATGATAAAACTGCTCTTTTTTAATGTAGTCCGGAGAGGTACGGTCGAGATTTTCCAGCGCGCGGTTCACTTCGTTAATAATGCCGCGGAAACCGATTTTCAGGACCTTGCCGTAATCAACGCTGACGTGACCTACGCCGCCAAAGAAGTAGTTGCCGACGGTGAATACGCCGTTGCCCATACTCTCTTTGGTGCCTTCGGACATATACGATGCCGCTAATTCGCTGGTGGTTTTACCCGGCCAGTATGTAAAGGCCTGGTGCAGTTCTTCCGCCGTTTTCTTCGGAATGATAAATGGGTCGGCGACACGTTTTTCCATGGTGTCGAACTCTTTCTCAACCCAGTCATAAGAGAACTCAGGGCAGATCTCGGTGGAGCGAGGATTAATCGTCACCGCGCCGACAATAAGTTCGTCCGGGCGAATCGTTACCGGCAGTTCATTGAATATTTTCTCGACAACCTTTGCGCGGCGCATAATAGCCGGAAGCTGTTCGTTCTCTTTATATGCTTCAGTGGCTAATACAGCACGCTCAGATTCAACATAGGGTTTAGCATGCAGAATCATATTTTTGAGTCTGACAACACGTTCGGTCGGATTAGTAAAGCCTTTCTCTAACATACAATAACTCCCGAAATAATATGAGCGTGGTTTATTCACCACTGCTGAATTTTTTGATCTGACGGCAGCGCCGAGAACATTAGTGAATAATGCTGGTGCCGATTAAGCTAATAAACTGACGTAATAGCGCAGGGTGTCCCATCCAGGTTGCGGCGGTGACCAGATTGCCGTCCTGCACGGCTTCATCATCCGTTGAGGTCACCCACGTCCCGCCGGCCATTTCAATCTCCGGTTTTAACGTAAAATATCCCGTCAGCCTTTTGTCTTTCAATATGCCTGCTGCTACCAGTACCTGTGGCCCATGACATACTGCGGCAATAGGTAATGAAAAATTATTCGCATAATGAATAATGTTCAGTACCGATTTATTCAGGCGTAAATATTCTGGCGCTCGTCCGCCGGTAATATAAACGCCGCAGTATTCCTGCATCCTGACTTCATCAAAAGATGCGTTTAAGCGAAATAAATGACCAGGTTTTTCACTATAGGTTTGATCGCCTTCAAAATCGTGAATAGCCGTTTTAATATATTCGCCACAACGTTTTCCAGGACAAACCACATCAACTCTGAAACCTAACATGCTTAATGCCTGAAAGGGCACCATGACTTCATAGTCTTCAGAGAAATCGCCTGCGAGAATCAGAACTCTTTTCATCAGCGAACTCTCAGAATGTATTTGAATCATCCTCAATAGTACGCATGGCTTCATTCACTGCGGCGACTTCACCGAATATAGCCAGCGTGGTGATATGTTGCGGGCAACTACCAAAGATTTCCGATACCGCTACGTGAGCACTTTTACTTGCCCGATCGGCGTAAAAGTACAAATCTGGTATCGGCAGCATAATCAACCCAACCGCATCGATACGCACCCGATCCAGACGGTTGCGAGACTCAGAAGGCATCCGCCGTTTCAGCATGGCCAGCGTTTCCGGCGTCGGTGCATTGATGATCCGTTTATTCATCTCTGGGTTACCCACTTTGCTTATATCAACGAATATTGAGCGCTTCGACCATTACGCAGCGACGATTTCTGGCAAATGTACGTGCGGAGGTCAGACCTTCCCCAGTTGGCCCGGCGATCGTAAAGGTGGCATGTCCCTCGCCGCCAACGCCGATGCCCGCGTAAGAAGGGCCGTTTTTCACAAAAATCGTGGTCTGGATCAGACGCGCCATTTTGGTGAGTTTTTCCACGTTAGTGGAATGCATCATTGCCGTGTGACGATTGCCATGTTCCACCTGGATGGCTAGCTCAATCGCTTCATCGACGTTCTCTACCCGCACCACTGGAAGAATTGGCATCATCAGTTCATGCACGACGAACGGATGATCGCGCTCGGTTTCGATCAGCACGACTTTGATCTCTTCCGGTACGCTGATGCCAATCTGCTGTAGAAGGTAACGTGCATCTTTCCCGACGAACGCCGTATTCGGCCCGGTTCCTTTTTCATTAAGCACCAGTGATTGCAGTTGCTGGATGTGCTGCTTATCGCACAGCAACCAGGCACCGCTTTTCTTCATGCAATGAATGAGATAATCCGCGACGTCATTGACGACGATGACCTCTTTTTCGGCAACGCAGGGCAGGTTGTTGTCGAAACTGCAGCCATTAATGATGTCACGCGCCGCTTTCTCGATATCGGCAGTCTCATCAACAACAGCGGGAGGATTACCGGCACCGGCACCCACGGCCTTTTTGCCTGACGACATCACCGTTTTAACAATCGCTGGCCCACCGGTGGCGACCAGCATATTGACGCGCGGGTCGTTGATGAGGGCATTGGTGTTAGCAATTGAAGGGGTTGAAACCGTCACCACCAGGTTTGCGGGCGCGCCAAGCCGTGCCAGCTGCTGGTTAATCAACGCAATACAGTGCAGCGAGACGCGGCGAGAGCGTGGGTGAGGACTGAATACCACCGTGTTACCTGCAGCCAGCATACCGATGCTGTTATTAATGATGGTTTCCGTTGGGTTAGTGGTTGGTGTAATTGAACCGATGACACCGTAGGCGGAGTATTCGCTCAGCGTCAGGCCGCCATCGCCGCTGAGTGCGCCGGTTGTCAGATCCTCAACGCCGGGCGTTTTTTGCGCGGCGACGCGGTTCTTGACCAGCTTATCGGCATAATTCCCCATCCCCGTCTCTTCTACGGCCATGTGAGAAATGGCCTGTAGCACCGTTTCTTGTAGAAACAGCTGGCGGATGCCATCAATAAAACGGGTACGATCCTGCATTGAGCAGTGGCGATACTGACGCTGCGCGAGCTGTGCTGCCGCAATGGCTTCATCCATTGTGGCAAAGGCGCCATCACCTGACGACGAGTCGTCATCAGGTGCAGCATCGACGCGATTGGCCAGCACGCTGGCAATAATCGCATCAATGCCGTCGCGTTCGGGGGCAGCCGGTTGGGGGCTACTTTCCCGGATGTCCGGTGCGGTTTTAGTGTATTTACTCAGAACGCGAGAGACGGCCTGAGTAATTTCAAGATCGTTCATGCTCTACTTTCCTTACATCACATCGCTTCGCATGCATTGCCGTTCGCTATCAAATATACGGTGTTGTTGTCGATTTGATTGGCGCCGGATCCAGGGTAGCCAGCAGTTGCTTCCCGACCTCTCTTGCTGCAATGACCGCCTGGCGAACGGCGCCAGAGTCACCGGCAAACGTGAAGATCACCTCATTACTAAAACTGGTGCCTTTTGCCGGACTGGCGTATCCCACAGGCTCAATGACCGCGGCTTTTGCCGCGGCATCGGCAACAACGATACCGATAGCCGCCGGTGAGGCGCAGGTCATACCGAAGGATTTACCCAGCGGTGCGCCAAAGGCTTTGTTGAGGGCGTAGCTGGCACGGGCGGTGTACTGGAACTCCAGATGACCCGCCGGTGAACCGTAGACATCACCCATGGTGCGCTCGATTTCTCCCAGTGCGACTTCGATGGCACGGCGAACGTCGGAGACATCGGAAGCGCCGAAAATAATTAAACATCCGTGCCCGCCGCCGCCTTCGGTATCGCGAGCCAGTTCAATCGACAGAATTTCACTGTTCGTTGCTTTAATGGCTTCATCGGCCGCAAAAATATGCGGGCCCGCGCCAGTACGCGCGCCAAGAATACCGATAGAACGATATTTCTTATCGATCTCCATAACGTCATGCAGCTGGTGATCAACGTTTGCAATAACCAATCCAATGGTGTGACCAAGGGCTGTACCAACAAACTCGGTTAAACCACAGCCAGCAATGCTGGCCTTGGTTTTATTATTAGCGTTGGTGTCAGACTGTTTATTCATTACCTCAGATATAATCTGTTCAACAAAATTATCTCTCATGGCCAGAATTCCCAGACGTTATTAACTAACCGCTTTTGGCAGGATTTTTTCCACTTCGATATGTGGGCGAGGAATAACGTGTACGGAGACCAGTTCACCGACTTTACCCGCAGCGGCAGAACCGGCATCAGTAGCCGCTTTTACCGCACCAACGTCGCCGCGAACCATGACGGTGACCAGGCCTGAACCAATTTTTTCGTAGCCGACCAGAGTGACGTTAGCGGATTTAACCATGGTATCTGCGGCTTCAATTGCGGATACCAGACCTTTTGTTTCAACCATACCTAATGCTTCTTGTTGCATAACGACCTCAATATTTAATATAGGGGTAAGCGGTAGTCATGAATTAACCTTTGGCAGAAAATTCATGTATCTAATAAATACGTCCATCATATTATTGTGCTAAGGACAAAATGTTTTGCCCGTCAGAGAGACTTTCTTGCTGTTTGGCATTATCCCAGACAATAAAATCCTCCCTGTCAGCGATCGCAATATGTGATTCAGGCTGCGCCCTGGCATAGGGGGGAGAATGCTGCGGCATCCTGTGCAATCATTTTCTCTTCATTGGTTGGAATGACCGCCACGATGGGGGAACCGGGCTGCGAAATGACGCCTTCGCGGCCAGCAACCATCTGCTTATTTTTTGCCGCATCGAGAAGGATGCCAAACACGGACATTCTTTGTGCGGTAAGTTCACGCACCAGCGCTGAGTTTTCACCAATGCCACCGGTAAAAATAAGCGCATCAAAACGGTGTAGTGACGCGAGATGCGCGCCAAGATGGCGTGCAAGACGGTGCACCATAACGTCAATCGCAAGCGTGGCGCGAGGGTCGCCGTGGTTACGTGCGTCCTGCAAGGTTCGGCAATCGCTGGAGATGCCCGATATGCCATACAGGCCGGAGTCGTTATTGACCATGCTGTAGAGCGACTCAATGGTTTGTCCTGTACACCTGGCGATATAGGTGGCCGCACCGAAATCGAGATCCCCGCAGCGGGTGCCCATGACCAGCCCTTCAAGCGGCGTCATGCCCATTGAGGTATCGACGCTTTCGCCATTTTTTACCGCACATACCGATGAACCGTTGCCCAAATGGGCAATCAAAATGCCATGATTTGCCGGGTCGAGGTTTAAACGCGCAACGGCCTCTGCGGCGATAAAACGGTGCGAGGTACCATGAAAGCCGTATCGCCTTACCTGATACTGCTGCTGATACTCATACGGGATCGCGTAGGTATAGGCTGCGGGCGGCAGGGTCTGATGGAATGCGGTATCAAATACCGCGACCTGGGGAAGGTGCGGCAGCAGGGCCATCGCGGCTTTAATGCCTGTCAGGTTGGCGGGATTATGTAACGGGGCCAGCGCTGAGAGTTCATGAATGCGGGCTATCACGGCGTCGGTGAGCAGAACAGACTGCTTGAAATCGCTGCCGCCGTGCGCAACGCGATGGCCAATCGCGCAGACTTGCGGGAGTAGAGACGACTCGTCGAGTCTGGCGAAGAGCGTTTTTAGGGCGCAGAGGTGGCTGGACTCAGCCAGCGGCTCGGTAATCTTGCAGCCATCTGCCCCTTTAAAGGTGATGCAGGCATCTGCCAGACCGAGCTTTTCGGCGAGCCCTGAGAGCAGCGGCGTCTCTTCATTGAGCGGGAGCGCGGAAAATTTTAGTGAAGATGAACCACAGTTAATAACCAGAACCAATGATGATAACGGCATGATATACCTGTATTTTTTGAAAGTTATTCAGGAAAAATGGTGAGCGGGAATCGTTCACGGCTAAATCGCGCGAGGGCCGCGCTGGCGATGGCGATGTCCTCATCGACGCTGCCGCCGCTGATGCCAATGGCACCCAGCAGTATGCCGTTTGACCAGCAGGGAAGGCCGCCGCCAATACCGCAGATGCCAGGTTCATGGTGCAAACCATAAAGGCTTGCACCGGGCTGGATCTGCCCGGCGAGCTGCTGTGTCGGCATTTTCAGCGCGACGGCGGTCCAGGCTTTTTGACCTGCTAGCGTATGGCTAATCAGCAGCGCATTATCCATGCTGAAAAAGTAGCGCTGCTGACCGCGGCTATCGACCAGACTGAACACAATGGGAACCGCGGACTCATCCGCTGCATCCCGGGCATATTCCGCCAGGCGCGCGGCATCCTCCAGGCTGAGCGTACGCGGTGATAGCTGAGACGAAATGGCCTGGTCAATCTGGTAGTCCAGTCCAGCGTTTGATTCAGGGGGCATGGCGTTTCCTCGCGAAGGGTTACTGACCGTTAAGATCGAGGGAGTCGACAATCCCGACGACCGCAGCATCGATGACGGAGTGTTCTTTGCTGGTACTCATGCGCGCTGAACTGCCAGTGGTGACGAGAACCGTTTCGCCATTTCCGGCACCGACGAAGTCAACGGCGACCTGCGCGGTCCCCGTCGGTTGATAGTGCTCATCCAGACGGGCGACGATCAGCAGCTTTGCGCCGTTGAGCGATGCGTGTTTGGTGGTCGACACCAGCGCACCGGTTACCTTTGCCAGATACATAAGTCCTCCTGGAGGGGTTGAACAATAACGAGATGGCGATCGCGGATTTCATCCTGGGCGGCCGGGGTAATCAGCGTGCGGCTGTCTATTTTCAGCGGTTGCCCTTGAGGATGCTGGCGTACGTCGCTGAGCGTAATCAGGGAGCGGCGCGAACGTAATTCCGGCGTCGATTCTGGTAGACCGATCACGGTAAAACCGTACTCAGTCAGCGTGCTGGCGTAGTTCATCAGGCGCGCTTTCAGGGCTGGTGGTAGCGCGGAGTGGCTGTCGGGACGGCATTCAGCATTGAGCGTGATAATGGCGGTTTTACGCGCGCTGAGCGCATGGAAAGCCCAGCGACATACCAGATTATCGCGGATGCCGAGCGCAATTTTACTCAGGCTGTTCGTTGAGAGCGCCGGGAAAAAAATGTCGTGATAAGTGCTCTGTGCTGACGATGGAGGCTGATTGTCGCAAATAACTTCCACCCCTTGCTCCGCCAGCGCTTGCAGGCAATGAGACTGTAATAAAGAGCGTCTGGCGCTGTGTGAAAATGCCATGACCAATAGGTAGCCGCAGCGTTCAAGCGCGATGAGGCACTCCAGGGTGGAGGGGAGCGTGGAGAGATCCTCTCCGCTCAAAACGACCCGCATGACTTTATTGTGGCTCTGCAGACGTCGTTTACGCTGCGCCAGCATCTCATCAATAACGGTATCCACGAGGTGAGAGAGTTGCTGCGTATCCATAGTTTCCCTTCTCAATGGCTGTGCATCGCAATGCCGAGTGGTGTGACGAGAAGCGGTTGCGGCGCCTGTACCACCCGTTTGCCCGTCGTCTGGCGAAAAACTTCAGCGAACTGATGAAAACTGCTGGCACCGCCAACCAGATAGAGCGTGTCAATGGGGTAACGGGCAACCCATTCGGCCACCAACGAGGCCATTTTTTCGGCAACCGGGCGCACCAGCGCGAACACCTGTTCTTCATGCTCCGGCGCCTTTTTCATCTCTTCCGCTTGTGCAAAAGAGAGGCCTAGCGCACCGGCAATCACCAGCGTCATATGATTGCCGCCGGTTGGTTCATCGGCGCTAAAAACGACCTCTCCGTTCCTCAGGATGCTAATGCCGGTGGTGCCGCCGCCAACGTCAACGACGGCGCCGTCGCGAATATTCAGCGCCAGGGCTGCGGCAACCGGTTCATCAACAATGTGCGTGACCTCAAATCCAGCGGCTTCCACCATGTTGACGATGACTTTCGTGTTGCCGGGGAGGATCCCCGGCGGAATGGCGGTAGCCGCGTGGGTCAGTGGCCTTCCCAGTCGCTCCTCAAGCGAGGTTTTCAGACGGCTAACCACCCGACTTGCCGCCAGAAAATCGACCACAATGCCGTCTCTCACCGCGCACGAAGGGTGACTGATGCCGGCGATGGGATTATCGTTCTCATCCACCACCACCAATGCGATATTGGCCGTTCCAGGATCGACGCCGACCTTGATATTCCCGTCGTAAGGCGCACATGCTTCACGGCTGACCCATTCAGCCAGCGCCTGTAATCGCAGGGTTTCAGGGCTGTCAGCCATCGTGGCATTCCGTCATGGCGCGCGTGACGCAATCGCCGTTGCGTAAGCCGACGCTATTCGCTTCTTCCACGTCGATATGCATTTCCAGCACGGCATCTTCACTCACGCGTACGACAACGTGGCTGAGAACGCCGCCGCGCTGTCCCGCAACCTGGACGTCTATCTCCATGCCGTCCTGCAATCCGGACTGGCGGGCCTGTATCGGGGAAATATGAATATGCCGCCAGGCGACAATTGTCCCTTCCGTTTTTTTGATCGATCCGCGTGGCCCAATAATTTCAATGCCTGGTGAATGCTCGAGATCGCCGGACATACGGACGGGCGCTTTGACGCCCAGCGTAAAGCCATCGGAAACGGAAATTTCGATCTGGGTAGCGCGACGGAGCGGACCGAGTACGCGAACGTTGGCGAGCTGTCCTTTTGGACCGCGCAGCGTAACCGTCTCTTCGGCGGCATACTGGCCAGGCTGTTTTACCGCCTTCATGCGGGTGAGGGTAGAGCCGGATCCGAACAGAGTGTCCATATCCTCCCGACTCAAGTGCACATGGCGATTGGAGATGCCAATCGGAATTTCCAGCGCCTGCGGCACGGGGGAAAATGGGGTACCACGTGCGGCAAGTTCCTGAATAATCTGTTGCGTAATTAGTTCGGCTTGCTGTTGGCTAGAGTTCATAACGTCAACGACCTAAAAGGGTGAATGGAGCAATATCCAGAGTATTCGCTTCTGCGAGGGGCTTTTTGCCCCGACGCAGGACTTTTTTGACGGCCCGACAATTCAAAGACAACGTTGTCCAGATTTACCCGGTGATGTCCGTCAACAGTTGCTCAATATCAGCGGCCGTTGGTCGACAAGGATTCGAGGCGGTGCAACCATCAGAGAGGGTGGCGTGAATAAGTTGCTGGTGTAATGATTCGACCTCGACACGATCTTTACCCGCTTCGCACAGGGTCGCGGGAATACCAAAATGACGATTCATTTCGCGAATGCGGTTGCTCAATGCGTTCAACGTCTGTTCTGGCGTGGCGGATTTGATGCCCATGATTGCCGCGCATTTCAGGTAACGAGGAATGGCGTGCGGCGCATGTTGAATATTCCAGTCGATGATACCCGGCAGCAACATGGCGTTAATTTTGCCGTGCGCAATATGCAGCATGCCGCCGATGGCATGTGCCATGCCGTGCACTAGCCCCAGGCCGGCGGAGTTAAATGCCATCCCCGCCATGCATGATGCGTTGTGCATATGCGTTCTGGCCTGAATATCCGTTTCGTTGTGGAAGATCTCGGGGAGATGCTGCCAGACCAGCGCAATCGCTTTTTCTGCTAGCGCATCGCTGAAATCATTCGCACCACAAGAGACCAGCGCTTCAATGGCGTGCGTCAGTACATCCATACCAGTATCAACGGCGACCTGGCGTGGAACCGATAGCACCAACTGCGGATCGAGGATGGCGTAGTCGGGTATCAGCTCGGCCGCTACCAGAGGATATTTCCGCCCATTTTGCGGATCGGAAATAATGGCATAAGAGGTGACTTCTGAACCGGAACCGCTGGTTGTTGGAATCGCCACCAGCGTTATCGAACAGTCCGCAAGTGATTCTTCCAGCGTGGCCTTGATGCCCTTAGCGGCGTCAAGCGATGACCCACCGCCCAGTGCAATAATGACCTCAGGCTTAAAACGCATAAATTTTGCGGCGCCCGCCTGCAGGGTGGCAACGCTTGGATCGGGCTTGACGTCGCTAAAAATAGACACGGAGGCCTGCGGCATCTCGCTAATCAGATAGCGCGTCTTCCCCGACGTCACCATAAAATTATCCGTCACGATACCGACCTTCTTATTACCTAGCTGGCGTAATGCCTGAATCGCATTTTCGCCAAAATAGACTTTAGGAATAGAAAAAAAATCGCTCGCCATCTCTCGATCACCTTTATCCCGTCATACATCGTGCCGGGGTGTGCACGCTGCTTATAAAAAGAGAGCAAATGGTGGCATAGGCGGTAAAAAAATAAGCTAGTCATGTTTGTGCACTGACAGGATTATGTTGTTGCCGTCTTTGAAGGTGGACAAAAAAAGACAGGAGCAGCAGGGCGTTGTTGCAAATACAACACCTGCAGCAACGGCGTGTTGCAAATCCCACTCTCTGGTACTCACGGTTAAGAATAACTGCCTGAAATACGGGGCTGTTAAAGCTGGCATAAACATTGCTATCAACACATATAACCTAAAAGTTAAAAGATGCAATCATTCATTCCTTAATGGGATATGCATGAATATCAATCAGATATTGCATTTTTACCGTGCTGATAACACCACCCGAGACCATGCTATGTCAGAGACGCAAATAAACCCCGACTACACCCGCGCGGCACCCCATGCGCACGTGATTACCCGCGATGAAGAGGCGATTAGCATCGCTCACGAGATTGCCGCTTTTCTGCAGCCCGGCGCGTCTGAGCGCGACCTCAGCGGCGTGGTGCCGCCCGAGGTGGTTAATGCCTATTCCAACAGTGGGCTGTGGGGCATTACCGTGCCGCGCCGTTTTGGCGGTGCAGAGGTGTCGGCCGCGACGCTCGCGGCGGTGATTGCCATTATCTCCGCCGCTGACCCTGCGCTGGGGCAAATTCCGCAGAACCACTACTGCCTGCTTGAGGATATTCGCCTGCAGGGGGATGAAGAGCAGCAGCGCTATTTCTTTGACCTGGCGCTGAAGGGCTATCGCTTTGCCAACGCGCTGTCGGAAACCGGCGGCAAAACGGTGCAGGACATCCAGACGCGGATTTGCCATACCGCTGATGGCCTGCGGATAAACGGTCGTAAAGGCTACTGCACCGGTTCGTTGTACGCCCATTGGCTCGGGGTGCTAGCACTGGACGATGACGGACACGCGCAGCTGGCCTTTGTACCGCGCGGGACAAAGGGGCTGACGGTGGTAAACGACTGGGCGTGCCTGGGTCAACGCACCACCTCAAGCGGCACGGTGCTGGCTGAAAACCTTCACGTGGAGCCGTTTAACCTGATACCGACCTGGAAATCCTACGACACGCCAACGCTCGCCGGGCCGTTTGCGCAGTTGACCACCGCGGCCATAGATACCGGGATCGCCCGCGCGGCGCTGAACGATACCGTCAGCTTTGTGAATCAGTTTGCCCGACCGTGGATTGATGCCGGTGTCGAACGGGCGGGGGATGACCCGCTGACCGTCTACCAGATTGGCGCGCTCGATAGTCGCCTAGCCGCCGCCGATGCGCTGCTGGAGCAGGCCGGTAAGGTGCTGGATCGCTATAAACATGACCTCTCGGAGGAGACGGTGGCACTGGCATCGATTGCCGTGGCGCGTGCCAAGATTTTCACCACCGAAGCCGCGCTTGAGGCCGCCTCGCGGCTGTTTGAGTTGGGAGGCACCCGCTCGACGCACCCTCGCTACAACTACGACCGCCACTGGCGTAACGGACGCGTGCATACGCTGCATGATCCGGTGCGCTGGAAGTATCACCTGCTGGGCAACTGGGTGTTGAACGGCAAGCGCCCGGCGCGTCACGACTGGAACTGAGGAGAGAGCATGCTCGCTTTTCTGGCCGGAATTGACTGGAACGATGTGGCGCAGGCGGGGCTGGATACGCTGGTGATGCTCGCCTGTGCACTGGGATTTACGGTGCTGATTGGGCTGCCGCTGGGCGTCATCCTCTATCTGACGGGGCAGCCCCGGCTGCTGTATGCGCCGCTGCTGCATCGGGTGCTGTCACTGCTGGTGAACGTAATGCGTTCGCTGCCGTTCATCATTCTGCTGATTGTGATGATCCCGTTGACGACGTTAATTACCGGCACTTCGCTGGGCGTGCAGGGCACTATTCCGCCGCTGGTGGCGGGCTGCGCGCCGTTCTTTGCTCGCCTTGTTGAGACCTCGTTGCGCGAAGTAGACCACGGGCTGGTGGAGGCCAGTTGGGCGATGGGGGGTAACACCTGGCAGCTTATCTGGCACACCCTGCTGCCGGAGTCGCGCGGTGGGCTGATAGCAGCGGTAACGGTAACCGCCATTGTACTGGTCGATTACACCTCGATGGCCGGGGTGATTGGCGGCGGTGGTTTAGGCGACCTGGCGATTCGCTTTGGCTATCAGCGTTTTCAGACTGACGTGATGGCGGTGACGGTCGTGCTGTTGATTGCGTTGGTACAAATTCTTCAAATGAGCGGCGACCGCCTGGTGCGCCGCATGAGCCGTAAATAAGATTATAGACAGGATGAAATGATGAAAAAAACCGTGATAGCCGGGCTGATGGCGCTGTTCTCTTTATCTGCGGCGGCCAATGAAACCCTGGTGGTGGGCGCGACGCCGGTGCCGCATGCTGAAATTCTGAATTTTGTGAAGCCGCAGCTGGCAAAAGAAGGGGTGGACCTGAAGATTAAAGTCTTTAATGATTTTATTCAGCCAAACCAGCAGCTTGTTGAGAAGAATCTGGATGCGAACTACTACCAGTATCGTCCGTTCCTCGATGATTATAACAAGACGCGCCATACCAATCTGCTGCCGGTGGTGGGCGTGCATATCGAGCCATTTGGCGCGTACTCGACCAAATACACCAGCATTAAGGACCTGCCGGATGGCGCGAGCATCGCGATCCCTAACGATCCGGTGAATACTGGCAGGGCGCTGGTGCTGCTCAGCGAGGCTGGGCTTATTACGCTCAAGAGCCCGGAAGATCCTCAGTCGACGGAGAAAGATATCACCGCCAACCCGCACCATTTCAAAATTCGTCCGCTGGAAGGGGCGATGCTGGCGCGGGCGGTAAGCCAGGTTGATCTGGCGTTTATCTTTGCCAACTATGCGCTGGAAGCCGGAATTGATACCGATAAAGCGCTGATTGTGGAAAAGGGGAAAAGTCTGTACGTCGAATATCTGGTCGCTCGCCCGGATAACATCAACGATCCCGGTATTCAGAAACTGGCGAAGGCGCTGAATTCCGATGCGGTGCGCCAGTTTATTCTGACCCGGTACAAGGGAAAAATTGCGCCCGGATTTTAGGAGTGACGACCATGACACAACATATCCGCCTGCGCGGGATTCGCAAGGCATACCCGAACGGTGTGCAGGCGCTTGACGATATCAACCTGGAGATTCAGGCCGGGGAGATCTTTGGCATTATCGGGCGCAGCGGCGCGGGAAAATCGACGCTGCTGCGGCTGTTTAACCGCCTGGAGAACGCTGATCGAGGGGAGATGACGATAAGCGGTGTGCCCATTGGTGAAGGCGCACGCGGGCAGTTGCGGGATTTGCGACGCCGGGTGGCGATGATTTTCCAGCACTTCAATCTGCACGCCACCAAAACGGTGGCGGAGAACGTCGAGCTGCCGCTGCGTATGGCGGGTATCCCTGCCGCCGAACGTCGGCATCGCGTTGACGATATGCTGCGGCTGGTGGGGCTGGAGTCGCTGAGCAATAGCTTTCCTGGCCAGCTTTCCGGTGGGCAAAAGCAGCGCACTGGGATAGCGAGGGCGCTGGTCACGCAGCCGGAGATTTTGCTGTGCGATGAGGCGACCTCGGCGCTCGACCCGGAAAACACGCTGGCGGTACTTAGCCTGCTCAAAGAGATTAATCAGCGGCTGGGACTGACGATTATCCTGATTACCCACGAGATGGACGTGATCCGTACGCTCTGCGATCGAGTCGCGGTGCTGGAAAAGGGCAGGGTGATTGAGCAAGGGGCGGTGTGGCAGGTGTTTGGCGACCCGCAGCATGAGGTGACGCGCGGGATGCTCGGCACGTTGCATCACGGGCGCGAGGAGAATCGCGAGCTGTTAGCCGAAGGACAGCAACTGATCACGCTGCATTTTAACGGTGTTAACGGGCGGGAGCCGGATTTACAACAGATTGCGCGGGCGCTCGGTGGCAATCCGCAGCTGGTGTACAGCAGCTGTGAGCCGATTCAGGGGCGGATCGTTGGGCAGCTACGGATTCGCGTCGATTCGCCCCTGACGGCGGAGTCTTTACGGCAGGCGGCGCAGGTGGCGGATAGGGTGGCGGTGAGGTAGACCGAGCGATTCCCGGCGGCGCTGCGCTTGGCCGGGCTACGATTTGAATGGATCCCGGGCGAGGCGTTTACGCCGACCCCGGGGAAACAGGTGGTATTGGTGCTGGCCCTGTGCAATAGGCGAAAAAAAAGCCCGTACTTTCGTACGAGCTCTTTCTCAAAGATGGCGGTGAGGCGGGGATTCGAACCCCGGATACGTTGCCGTATACACACTTTCCAGGCGTGCTCCTTCAGCCACTCGGACACCTCACCATATTGTTTTGCTGCTCACCGTAGGTGGTCAACGGGGCGCTACTATAGGGAGTTGACCTGAAACGGTCAAGCATAAATTCAGATTTATTTATCGTTCGGTTAAGCAATGAACACCGCCCCGCCGAAAAGCGGCGGGGCGGGTGGGTTAACGCTGAGAATCAAGCTGTTCGTTGTTTTTCACGACGTCCTGCGCCTTTGCGTAGCTTTCAATCAACAGCTGATACGCCGGGAAGATTTTGGTATACACCTCGGCCCATTCGGCGGCATCCGGGCGGTTCCAGGTACGCTGCAGTTCAGAGGCGACCGCCGCGGTATCCATTGGCACTACGCCTGCCTGCGCCACGCGGGCCAGCGTCACTTCCTGCGCCATCTTGCTGTAGGTGCCGGAAGCATCAATGACCGCAAACACTTTATAACCATCGGCGACGGCGGCAATAGCTGGGAAGGCCATGCAGACGCTGGTGATCGTCCCGGCGATAATTAACGTTTTGCGACCCGTGGCCTTCACGGCAGCCACGAACTCCGGGTTATCCCAGGCGTTAATCTCGCCTTTACGCGCAATATAGTGCGCATGCGGTGCATTTTCGTGAATCTCCGGGATCAGCGGACCGTTCGGACCTTGCGGCACTGAGGCGGTGGTGATCACCGTCAGTCCGGCAAGCGTCGCCATTTTCGCCAGTGCCGCAGCGCGAGCGCGCAGCTCTGGCATCGGCATATCGCCCACCGTCTGGAACAGGCCGCTCTGATGGTCGATTAACAGCATCACCGCATCGTTAACATCAATCACTGGACGCGCGCCGTTGAAATTTGCTGGAGTAGACATGTTATTCACCTCTGTAGTGTCAGATCTGACCAAAGCGGCCGGAGTTAAAATCGCGAATGGCTTCGTCGATTTCGGTTTTACTGTTCATCACGAAGGGCCCGTAGCCCACAATCGGTTCATTGATCGGCGCGCCTGCCAGTACCAGTACTTTTGCGTCGTTGCTGGCGTGCAGATGAACGCGCTTACCTTCCTGGCTGAGTACGACTAGCTGCGCTTCCTGAGCGTGGGTGTCGCTGTTCACCGTAACGCTACCTTCCAGCACCACCAGGGCGGTGCTCCAGCCATCAGGCTGCTCGAAAGAGACCTCTTTACCTTCCTGAAGCTGCATATCCCAGACGTTCAGCGGTGAGAAGGTGTTGGCCGGGCCCGTCGCCTCCTGGTAGTGACCGGCAATCACCCGCAGCGACCCGCTGTTATCCGGCAGCTCTACCGTTGGAATCGCGGCCGCTTCAATACTCTGGTAGCCCGGTGCGGTCATCTTGTCCTTCGCTGGCAGATTGACCCACAGCTGGATCATCTTCAGTTCGCCGCCGCGACGGGCAAACTCCGCCGAGTGAAATTCCTGATGCAGAATGCCGGAGCCTGCGGTCATCCATTGCACATCCCCCGGGCCAATCACGCCGCCTTTACCGGTGGAATCCCGATGCTCTACTTCCCCGGCGTAGACGATAGTGACCGTCTCGAACCCACGGTGTGGATGTTCTCCCACCCCGCGCTTCGCACCGTCTGCCGGGAAGCTGTATGGCCCGGCATAGTCGAGCAGCAGGAAAGGACTCAGGCTTTCACCGTGAGACTGATAGGAAAATAACGAACGAACCGGGAAGCCATCACCCACCCAGTGCGGACGTGGCGCGGTATAAACACCCGTAATCTGTTTCATTTGTTTCTCCTGCGTAGTGAGCTTTGATGTGGATTAGCTTATATTCAGATGTAATGACTCGGTAGATAGCGGAAATGACCCACACTGTTGCAAAAATAGAACGATGAGGTGGTGATGCAGGATCTCAATGATTTCGCGTGGTTTGTTCACGTGGTGGACAACGGCGGCTTCGCTGCGGCGGGGCGCGCGCTGGATATGCCAAAGTCAAAGCTCAGCCGACGCATTGCGCAACTGGAAGAGCAGCTTGGGGTGCGGCTGATCCAGCGCACCACCCGGCAGTTCACGGTGACGGAAGTTGGGCAGACGTTTTATCAGCACTGTAAGGCGATGCTGATTGAGGCAGAGGCAGCGCAGGAAGCGATTGCCGTGCTCCAGGCAGAGCCGAGAGGCTGCGTGAAGCTGACCTGCCCGGTCACGCTGTTGCATGTGCACGTTGGGCCGATGCTGGCGCGCTTTATGGTGCGTTATCCGGGCGTGCAGATTCAGCTTGAAGCGACAAACCGACGGGTGGATCTGGTGGCGGAGGGGATTGATGTGGCGATTCGCGTCAGGCCGAGTCCTTTTGATGACAGCGACCTGGTGATGCGCGTACTGGCGGACCGCGGTCACTGTCTCGTCGCCAGCCCGTCGCTGGTGGCGACGATGGGCAAGCCGCAGGTGCCGGACGAACTCAGTCGCTGGCCGGGGTTAAGCATGTCGGCAGGTAAGCATGTGCATCGCTGGTCGCTACATGGCCCGGATGGCGCAAAGGCCGAAGTGCACTTTACGCCACGGCTGACGACCAGCGATATGCTGGCGCTGCGTGAGGCGGCGGTGGCGGGTGTCGGGGTGGTGCAGCTGCCGATCCTGATGGCGAGAGAACAGCTGGCCAATGGATCGCTGGTGCGCGTGCTCGATGATTGGGAACCGAAGCGGGAGGTGATTCACGCGGTCTTCCCTTCACGGCGAGGGCTGCTGCCTGCGGTGCGCGCGCTGGTGGATTTCCTCAGCGAGGAGTATGCGCTGATGATCGAAGAGTGAATTTACATTTCATTTACAATCGCGTGCGGGTAGTGATATTGATGCTCCGTTGCTCTTTTTCGACGGTCTGAAACACGCCGCAGGTAAATGATGAATTCACATAATGTTCCTATGGATATCCCGCCAGCGCTTGCCGAACAGGCGCTTGAAAAAATGGGTTTTCGCGCTTATCCGGCGGTTAGTGAGTCTGGGTTGGGGCAGATTTACCAGGCGTGGTGCCGTTCCGTACCGTTCGACAATATTCGTAAACGAATCCAGGTATCGCAGGGCATTCAGGGCGCCTTACCGGGCTTTACGCCGGAGGATTTCTTTTCACACTGGCTGCGCTTTGGCACCGGTGGCACCTGCTGGGCGAGCCACGGCGCGCTATATGCGTTGCTGAAAGCCGTGGGATTCCCCGTACAGTTTGGCCTGTCCACGATGCGCTCACCGCGCCCGGTAAGTGCGGACTCCCCTGGGCACGGCACGTTGTTTGTTCCTCTGGATAACACTCTTTTTATTGTCGACACCACGATGCTTCACGGCCAGCCGTTACCGTTGCAGGCCTGGCACTCCACGCATCCGGTATGGGGCACGCGGGTGCACCGTGATGAGGGATTCTGGTGTGTGAACTGGAAACCGCTGGGGCGTTCACGCATAGACTGCCAACTGCTGGAGATGGATGCTGCCGAAACGGAATACCCGCAGCGACATGAACGCAGTCGCCACAGCAGTCGCTTTGACGGCGCGCTGCTGATTCGTCTGGCGGGTCATGATTCGATTACCGGGATAGTAAAAGGTGAAAAGGTTTTCAGAGAAGCCAGAGGGAAGGAGACGTTCGAGACGTTGTCGCACCGTCAGCAAAAGGCACTGCTGGTGGAGCGGTTTGGTATTGCGGAAGAGATTGCGGCACAGGTACCGGCGGATGAGGTGCCGCAGTAACCAGGACGCGGCAATGATTAAAAGAGATATTCTACGGTGTTCTGTTTGTACTATTACATCTAACAAATTGTGACTAATTATTTTGATGATATATTTTAAAATGTGTCATCCGGATAACGTTGTTATTTTTACTATTTCAGTGGGGCATAAATAAGCATCTCATTGAATCTCTGTTTATACTTTTTTATGAGGGATAACTCTAAGCTCGATAGGTTGAATATCTGCCCGGTAAACATAATGAATTTACGGTTGGTTATAATCTGGGCATCGCTGTATGCCGTACTGTGGACTGTCGCGACGGTAGCGCTCGACCCTGCGGTTCCCTATGATGCCGTAGAGGCGTTAAATTGGGCGCAAAACGCCGAATGGGGCTCGCCAAAAAATCCGTGGCTGGTCGGCCTGGTCATGCAGCCTGCACTCCATTTACCCGCGCATATTTACTGGTATGCTGCGCATTTTCTTGCCATTGCAATAGGGATGGTCGGCAGTTGGGTATTTGCACACAGGCTTACTGGCAGCAAAAAGCTGGCCTGGGTGGCATTGTTAACCCTTAATTTATCAGGGTTAATTAACTTTGATATCATCAGCTACAACGATAATTATCTGTTGGTGATGCTATGGCCGTGGATGATGTATTGCTATCTACAGGCTATTAGCCGAAGCCCGTATTGGTGGCTTGCCTTTGCTCTATTGGCCGGACTGGCAACCATGTCAAAATATTCTACGTTGATTCTGGTCGGGTCTGTTTTTCTCTCAACGCTTGTTGTGGCGGATATTCGTCGCTGTTATCGGCATATTGTCTGGTATTGTGCGTTAGCATTAGGCGTACTGTTAATTATCCCTAATATCCTGTGGTTACAGAAGCATAACTTTGCTGCGCTACATTGGGTAAATTCAGAAATGCACCCAGGGATTAATCCGGGGCTTTTTACCTGCTTAATATCCATTTTTTACCCCCTGCTGATTTCTGGCGCTATTCTCTATTTTTGTGGCGCGCGCTTACGCTGGCCTGCGTCATGGGAAGGTCGGGTAGTGCTGGGAGTCTACCTGATTCCGCTGACAGCGCTTTGCTGTTGGTTTTTTTTCTTCAACAGCGGCAGATTAACTGAATGGCTGCAGCCTTTTTTCATTCTGGCACCGGCGCTAATGATCAGCGGCGTCAACCAAACGTCCGTCATCGTTCCACGCGCCGCGTTTGTAACCTTGTTCAGCGCTGCACTGCTGGTCCTTGCGGGTTACTGTGGTGTGATGTACGCCAACGTGGCTAATGCAGGGCAAAAGATGAGCGGTGTTATCCCGTTCAGCGATACGGTAAACCGCCTCTGGTTTCAACGCTACGGTACTCCGCTGAAGTATGTCGGTGGGGAGCGTCTGGCAGAATGGTTAACGTTTTACGTTCCTTCCCGGCCTAAAATCATCACCAAATGGAACAACATCACGCAGCCAAATATCTACAGTGCGGATATTCGTCGCGCGCAGTTGTTGCATGATGGTGTTGCGCTGATTGGCCGCGTAGGGGGCTCATGTTCCACGGAACATTTTGGTACGGCTCTACAGGCGTGGCCGCATATGCAAATTGATATGAAGATACCGATCGATTTTCAGACGGACCCGTCTCATGACGTTCAGACCGTTTGTATTGGCTTTGTGCGTCCGGTGGGGTGATGAGCGATTCCCGGCGGCGCTGCGCTTGGCCGGGCTACGGTTTGAATGTAGCTCGGGGTCGGCGGTATTGATGCTGGCCCTGTGCAATAGGCGAAAGAAAAGCCCGTACTTTCGTACGAGCTCTTTCTCAAATATGGCGGTGAGGCGGGGATTCGAACCCCGGATACGTTGCCGTATACACACTTTCCAGGCGTGCTCCTTCAGCCACTCGGACACCTCACCATATTGTTGTCCCGTGTTGCTGGGACGAGCGCTAATGTAGGGAAAAGGCTCCTCACCGTCAATAAACTTTTTAAAAAAATCGTGCGTTTACACAAACTTCAACCAACATGCTTCTTAAACAGACATAAATCGTATTTTTTGCGATCGCCTCCGCATTTTCCGGGACAGGCAAAAGAAATTTGTTATTCTGTTAAACCACAAAAATAATCAAAAACAGCGCCGATCCATCCCGGTAACGGTGCACAGAGCAGGAGTCATTATGGAGATCATCTTTTATCACCCCACGTTTGATACCCCTTATTGGATTGCCGAGCTAAGCAAATTGCTGCCGAATGCCCGCATTCGCGGCTGGCAGCGTGGCGATGATGCACCTGCCGACTACGCGCTGGTGTGGCATCCGCCGGTGGAAATGCTGCAAGGCCGCAGTCTTAAAGCCGTGTTCGCTCTGGGGGCTGGCGTTGACTCGATCCTCAGCAAGCTCAAGGCGCATCCGGAAATGCTGCCGGAATCTATCCCGCTCTTCCGCCTGGAAGACACCGGTATGGGCATTCAAATGCAGGAGTACGCGGTCAGCCAGGTACTACACTGGTTCCGTCGCTTTGATGACTATCAGGCGCTGCAGCGTCAGTCCAGCTGGCAGCCACTGCCGGATTACACCCACGACGAATTTGCCATCGGTATTATGGGCGCGGGCGTGCTGGGTTCAAAAGTCGCTGAGAGCCTGCTGGCGTGGGGCTTCCCGGTTCGCTGCTGGAGCCGTAGCCGTAAGGAATGGCCGCAGGTGACGAGCTTTGCCGGGGAAGCCGAGCTGAATGCCTTTTTACAAGGGACGCGGGTGCTGATTAATCTGCTGCCTAACACTGCGGAAACGGTGGGGATTATTAACCGTCAGAATCTGTCCCAACTCCCGGATAATAGCTATGTGCTGAACCTGGCGCGCGGCGTTCACGTTGTGGAAGACGATCTGCTGGCAGCGCTCGACAGTGGCAAACTGAAGGCGGCAATGCTGGACGTCTTTAGCCGTGAGCCGCTGCCGCAGGAAAGCCCGCTCTGGCAGCATCCGCGCGTAACGATGACGCCTCATGTTGCCGCCGTGACTCGCCCTAAAGAGGCGATTGCCTATATTGCCCGGACTATCACGCAGCTTGAGCGCGGTGAACAGCCAAGCGGGCAGGTCGATCGCGTGCGCGGCTATTGATGTCCCTGGCTAATAAACATGAGGGTTTCCTGCTATCCTTGGCTTACCACGAGAAAGGAGAATGTGATGTATCCTGTTGACCTACATATGCACACCGTTGCCAGCACGCATGCCTACAGTACGCTGCACGACTATATCGCCGAGGCGAAGCGCAAGGGAATTAAACTCTTCGCCATCACCGATCACGGCCCGGATATGGCCGATGCCCCGCACTACTGGCACTTCGTGAACATGCGCATCTGGCCGCGTATTGTTGATGGGGTCGGGATCCTGCGCGGTATCGAGTCGAATATCAAAAACACCGCGGGCGAGATTGACTGCTCCGGGCCGATGCTGACATCGCTCGATTTTATCATTGCCGGTTTTCATGAGCCGGTTTTTGCGCCGCAGGATAAGGCGACGCATACCGAGGCGATGATTGCGGCAATGGCCAGCGGCCACGTTCATATGATTAGTCACCCGGGTAACCCGAAATTCCCGGTTGATATTCCGGCTATCGCAGCAGCAGCAGCGAAGTATCATGTGGCGCTGGAAATTAATAACTCTTCCTTTGTGAGTTCGCGCATCGGCAGTGAGAGCAACTGCCGCGCTATTGCTGCAGCCGTGCGCGATGCGGGGGGCTGGCTGGCGCTGGGCTCTGATTCACACACCGCCTTTACGCTGGGTGAATTTACCGAATGCCAGAAGATCCTTGACGCCGTGGAGTTCCCGCAGGATAGGATCCTTAACGTCACCCCACGACGTTTCCTGAATTTCCTTGAATCGCGCGGTATGCCGCCGATTCCTGAATTTGCTGAATTTTAATGACTGAATGGATTAACCAATGAACGAGTTTTCAATCATCTGCCGCGTGCTTGGCTCGCTGTACTATCGTCAACCGCAGGACCCACTGCTGGTGCCGCTGTTTACCGTGATTCGCGACGGTAAACTGGCCGCGGACTGGCCACTGGAGCAGAATGAACTGCTGGCTCGTCTGCAAAAAAGCTGTGATATCCAGCAGATTGCCGCTGACTATAATGCGCTGTTTGTGGGGGATGACTGCAGCGTTTCACCGTGCCGTAGCGCGTGGGTAGAAGGGGCGACGGAGGCGGAAGTTCGCACTTTTCTGACCGAATGGGGAATGCCGTTAGGGGACAGCCCAGCTGACCAGATCGGTACGTTGCTGCTGGCAGCTTCCTGGCTGGAAGACAAAGCGGAAGATGACGATACCGAAGCACTGGAAACCTTGTTCGGTGAGTTTATTCTGCCGTGGTTTGAAAGTTTCCTTGGCAAGGTTGAAGCACACGCCACCACTGCGTTCTGGCGTACGATGGCACCGCTAACGCGTGAAGCCATTGCTGCGATGTGGGACGAACTGCAGGAAAGTGAAGAAGAGTGATTTAAATCACATATTCTATGCAACTGAAATAAAGATCATGAGCAATCTGTGCTCATGATCTCATCAAAAAGCCAGGCATCTGCTAAGATGCTCGCCATGAACGTTATCTTCGCTATTGCAATCACAACAGGCATTCTCTCCGGTCTTTGGGGATGGGTTGCCGTGTCTCTGGGTTTACTGAGCTGGGCCGGATTCTTAGGCTGTACGGCTTATTTCGCCTGCCCGCATGATGGGCTGAAAGCGTTGGCTATTTCTGCCTGTACGACAATGAGCGGTGTCATCTGGGCACTGGTTATTATCTATGGCAGCGCGCTGGCTCCCCATCTGGAAATTTTGGGTTACGTCGTGACGGGTATTGTCGCGTTCCTGATGTGTATCCAGGCGAAGCAGCTGCTGCTCTCGTTTGTTCCGGGTACTTTTATTGGTGCCTGCGCCACTTTTGCGGGGCAGGGGAACTGGCGTCTGGTCGTTTCGTCGCTGGCAGTGGGGTTGATCTTCGGCTATGCGATGAAAAACAGCGGGCTGTGGCTGGCGAATCGTAAAGCGAAAGCGGAACCGTCGAACGAATCGGCGCTGTAGTAGACCTATTACATGTGAAAAGCGGCGGCAGGGGAAAATCCTGTCGCCGCTTTTTTATTGCTGTGGTAGTGCATTAGTTCTTAAAATTATCGTTCGCCCAGGATACGGCTTGGGTACGGTTCTTGACCGAGATCTTTTTAAATAGATGATATAGATGTGTTTTCACCGTGCTTTCGCTAATAAATAGCGACTGCGCAATTTCGATGTTAGAAGCGCCAATGCGCAGTTTGTTTAGGATCTCTTTCTCCCGGAATGTCAGGATCGTACTCTCCTGATTATCGTAACGATAATTACCGGAATGCATAATCAGGTAGCTCGCGAGCTTACGCGAAAAGTAGCATTCTCCCTCCATCACTTTCTGTAACCCTTTGACCAGAAAGTGTTCTTCATCATGCGCATAAAAGATGCCGTTAATATGCGGCCAGCTTTCAATCTCCTGATAAGCATAATCTTCAGGGGTATTGAAAAGTAGGAGCTTTATACCGCTATTAATTTTACAGAGTTCTTCCTGCCAGGCCTTGACCAGCTTTTTATCGATTTCGATCATGTCAAAAAGCACGATACCATCCGATAAATTATCCAGGCTAACCATGTGAATATTAATGATTTTACTATTCATCCTTAACGTCTTTTTCAGGCTCTGAGAAAGGGCACAGGACTGAAGTGACGGCCTGGTGATGAGTGAAAGAGTCTGGTTCGTTAACGTGAGCTCTTTTTGCATGATGAGACCCCTAATTTTTTTACAGCAGGCAAAATTATAAAGGTATCTTGTTAAGCATTACTGAAATGTGGCTGCTGTTTTGACAAATGTTAAGAATTAATAATTAAAAGACATGTCTGCTTAATTTAAAATTTAGACGCTACCAATTCTAAAGCAAGAAATAATCGTGAAACCAGATGTAAAAATAAATTGCAAAATGTAAATAAAGCATGTTTCTTAAGCTTTTAACATCATATCTTAATGATCATACATAATCTCTCTTTTTGTTTTTAATTTTATGTTATCTAAGGTTTTTATGTCTTATTGAAATTGTCTATCAGCCTTCTCTTATCCATTTTGTATGATGAATTTGCGTGATATTTGTCGTTTTTAACACTTTCGTTGTGCCCACGATTTTTTAACGCTTTGTTTTCTGGTTAAGTTATCCGAATGCAGGTGATAGTGAGCTGTTAATACTAAAGGTTGATACTGTGAAAATTAAATCAAACTTTATTATGAGATCCTCATGCTTATCAAATATGCATACTCATCCATATAGCATCGAGACCAGCATTAAATCGATGTAAGAACTTTTCATATTTCTATGACGATACCATTGATATGGTGAGGCGGTATATCTTCACGATATTTTATAGAACGACACATCCCGACTAAATGCAGAATAACGAAGCCGCAAGTAATTGTGATAATTACTCATGGTTCTGACACTGACATTTATTAATAGACACAATCTTATTGATTGCTGTGGATGGCTGTTTGTTTTATTCGCCCACGTGTCATTTGCTTTTTATTATGTTTGTAACCTCTTGAATAATTGATCATTCAGCTTCTTGAATGTCGATTTCTATCGCCTGGAAAATTTGTAATTTGTGAACGGGTGTCGTGATGAATACCGACCTGAATTTATTGATTAGCGAGCGATCGGTTATTACGGCAATAGCACACAGCAACTAATAACGCGTGAAAGGGCTTATCATGAAAATGAAGCAAATCGCCATAATAGTGGCGCTCACCGTTTTATACCCGGCAACCACAATATATGCCGTAGCGGCGAATGGTAACGGCGGTGGTAATAGCGGTCAGAGCGGTAACGGCAACGGTAACAACGGCAATGGAAATGGCAATGGAGGTGGTGGCAACGGAAGCGGGAATAATGGTAACGGGAACGCGAATGGCAACGGTGGCGGCGGCGATAACGGCGGCGGTCACGGCGGCGGAAGTGGCAACGGCGGCGGCAACGGAGGCGGTAACGGCGGTGGCAACGGAGGCGGCAACGGAGGCGGTAACGGCGGTGGCAACGGCGGCGGTAACGGAGGCGGCAACGGCGGCGGTAACGGCGGCGGTAACGGCGGCGGTAACGGCGGCGGTAACGGAGGCGGCAACGGCGGCGGTGATGGAGGCGGTAACGGCGGTGGCAACGGCGGCGGTAACGGAGGCGGCAATGGAGGCGGCAACGGCGGTGGCAATGGAGGCGGCAATGGAGGCGGTCACGGTGGCGGCATAGGCGGCGGTGTCGGTGGTGGTATTGGCGGCGGCAATGGAGGCGGTCACGGTGGCGGCATAGGCGGCGGTGTCGGTGGTGGTA